>NZ_JBSGBF010000021.1:0-93058 GCF_053601115.1 Streptomyces sp. NPDC004788 | reverse complement strand
TCGGTTGGCAGCGGCGAACAGATCCACGCGCGGTCGACCTGGCCGCCCGCCTCGCCGAGCGCGCCCCCGAGCGGCGGGCGAGCTGGCGAGGCCGGCGGCTCGCCCGACGGCTGTCGAAGGCGGTCGCCAGGGCCTCGGTCGGCACCGACCCCCTCCAGCGCACGCAGCTCCTCGACCAGCTCGCCGCCCGCCGGCACGCGCTCGCCCTCGCCACGGTCCCGCTCCCCTCTCCCTGGTCCCCGGGGCTTATCACCACCGCGGCTGCCACGTTCCCCGCGCAGCAGACGCCGGAAGCACCGGTCCACGTGGTCGGTCCCCACGGTCCCGGCGAGTCGGAGGACGGGGACTGGGGACCGGGCGTCCCGGGGCGACCGGGGACCGAGAACTGGGACGTCAGCGCACCACCAGCGGCGGGGACCGAGGGCGATGACACGGGGACCAAGACCCCAGACGTGAGCGCCGTCCCGGGGACCGTCCCCGTCGAACAGGACCCCGGCGCGGGGACCGCCGACGGCGCGGGGACCGACGGTCCTGCTGCCGAAGTGCCTGCTCAGACGGGTGATTCGCATCGGGGACCGAGGGACGCCGACACGGGGACCGAGCCCACCGGGGACCGGGGACCGAGGGACGCCGACACGGGGACCGAGCCCACCGGGGACCGGGGACACAAGGTCCCCCTCCGGCGAAAGGCGAGCTCGAAGACCAGGGCCAAGGACAAGGGGCAGCGCGGCAGTCGACCCCGCAACCCTCAAGCGCAGCGCCCGTCTCGGGAGTCGGAGCAGTCGGTGGACCAGCTCGTCCAGCAGGTCCTCCCTCACGTCCCCGCCCTGCTCGAACGGGACGGCAACCCGGCCATCACCCGAGTCCAGCTTCGGGAGATCCTCCGCCGCGAGGGACTGAAGGGTGGCCGGAACGACCGGCTGAGCCTCGTCCTCCAGGAGCTGCGGAGCATCGACACCACGACGACAAGGAGCAATGCCCGATGAGGACCTGCCACTACTTCACCACCATCCGTACGCAGTACGAGCGGGAGATCGGCTTCATGCTCGCCCACTCCAAGCGGTACGAGGGCAGTCCGGCGGCGAAGTCCAGCGCGAAGCAGGCCGCGTCGGCGAAGCAGCGGATGGCCCGGGCCCTCAGTGGCCATGTCGGGCGCTGCCCCGAGTGCGGCTGAGCCCGCAAAGCCCCAGCTCAGCGCCCCTATCCGCCATGGGTGGCCCGGCCGCGCGCCGGGCCACCGCCCCGCTTACGGAGGTACGCCGTGATTTCGCCTTCTCCTCGGTCATCCGAGCCCACGGTCGCCGAGGCCGGCGCCTGGGCGGACGTCCTGGTCCGTCGGCGGCTCGTACACGCCGCTGTTCTCGCGCCCACCGGCCAGTGGCTCGTCCAGGGCCATCCCGACGGCCCAGTCCGCGTCCTCGCGGGACCGGCCGACGTCCTCGAACTGACCGCCGCCATCCAGCTCCACATCCATTCCACGAGGCCCGAATCCCGATGACGTACCCCACCCAGAACGGCACCACCCCGGAACCTGCTGGCGACCACAACTCGGTCTCGGGGCGAGCAAGTTGGGGCGGAAGTACTACTTCCGCCAAGCCCGCCCCTAAAGGGGCGGGAGAGGACCTGCACCGGGGGGCGCAGGTCCGGGGGGCTTCGACCGAGGGCGGATCGAAGCCGGAGGAGGAACGCACGCCGAATCGTCGACCTCGTGAGCGTCCTGCCCGTCAGCGTCCGCGCCAGCCGCCCGAGAAGAAGCGCCGCCACCTGCGTACGACCCGCTTCAACGATGCCGAGTGCGCCCTGATCGTTTCCGCCGCCGCCCAGTGCAACCTGACCGTCGGCGGCTTCCTCGCCCGTGCCGCGCTCGCCGCAGCCCGGGATCTCGACCGAACGAACGCCGAGATCGCCACCGAACGCGATGTCCTGACCGCCCTGTTCGACAGTCGGCGCAAGCTCGGCTGGGCCGGCAGCAACCTCAACCAGATGACGAAGGCCCTCAACGCCGGTGCCGATGCCACCATCCCTCAGCTGGAGGCGAGCCTCGCGGCCGTACGGCGGGCCGCCAACGCGGTGCACGCCGCCGCGACCGCCGTCCTCCAACAGCAGCAGGCATCATGATCCCGAGCGTCAACGATCCCGGCGACCGGACCATCGGCCTGCTCGCCTACCTCTACGGCCCCGGCAAGCACGAGGAGCACACGGACCCGCACCTCGTCGCCTCCTTCGACAACATGTCCCCCGACCCCGGCCGCGACCCGAACGCCACCCTCAAGGACCTCCAGCAGCTCCTGGACCAGCCCGTGATGGCCCTTCCCAAGCACGCCCGCCCGGCCAAGCACGTGTGGCACACCTCCGTCCGCACCGCCCCCGGCGACCGGACGCTGTCGGACGAGGAATGGGCCGGCATCGCCCGCCGGATCGTCGCCGCCACCGGCATCGACCCCGGCAACGGGCAGCCCGGCTGCCGCTGGGCCGCCGTACGGCACGCGGACGACCACATCCACATCGTCGCCACGCTCGTCCGCGAGGACGGCCTGCGCCCCGACGACTTCCGCTCGGGCGCCCGAGCCCAGGCCGAGGCCCGGCTCATCGAGAAGGAACTCGGGCTCCACGAGGTCGCCCCCGGTGACGGCACGGCCGCTCAGCGGCCCACCAGCGCCGAGCGCCACAAGGCCGAGCGCCAGGGCCGCGAGCGCACCGCCCGCGAAGAACTGCGCGAGACCGTACGCCGCGCGGTGGCCGGCGTGAGGAGCGAGGAGGAGTTCTTCGACCGGCTCGCCGGTGCCGGCCTCCTGATCCGCAAGCGCACCGCACCCTCCGGGGACCTCCTCGGATACAAGGTCGCCTTGCCCGACGACCGGAACCGGGACGGCGAGCCGGTGTTCTACCCCGGCGCGCGCCTTGCCCCCGACCTCTCGCTGCCCCGCATCCGGGAGCGCTGGTCCGGCGACGCCCAGGACACCCCCGTTCCCCGGCCGGAGGACGCGGCCCGTACGGGACTGAGCACTCCAGCTGCTGCCCGCCGCAGGACGGCATCGGCCGCGTGGCAGGCCATGCTCGTCATCGAGCACGGCGACGACGCGGTCGCCGCCGCGCACATCGCCGCGGCCGGCGAGATCCTCGACGCCCTCGCGAAGACGTCCGCCGCCCACACCCGCCGCGAACTTCGCGAGGCCGCCATGGCCTTCGAACGCGCCTCTCGCTCCCACGTCCGCGCCGCACGCGGACACGACCGCGTCCTGCGCCAGGCCGCCCGCGACCTCGTCCACGGCGGCCCGGCCCTCGGCCGCGGTGAGGACGGCGCGAGCACCGCGATGGCGATCGACATGCTGTTCTTCCTGATCACCGCCGCCGCGCACTGGCACGCGAAGAAGGGCCATGCCCAGCAGGCCGCCGCCGCCGCGCGGGCCGCCGAGTACCTGCGCTCCGCCTACCAGGAGGCCGCCGCCGGCCCCCTCGGCGTGCTCTACCAGCGAGGCCGGCGCCTGAACCGGCCCCTGCTCCAGCGCCAGACCGTGGTGCTGCGCGAGGCGCTGCCCGGACTGGCCGAGCAGATCCTCGCCGAGCCCGGCTGGTACGCCCTGGCGGCCACCATCGCGGACGCCGAAGCCGCCGGCCACGACCCGACCGTCCTCCTGTCCGACGCGGTCGAGCGCCGCGAACTCGACACCGCGGAGTCAGTCAGCGACGTGCTGGTGTGGCGGATGCGGAGGATGGCCGACCTGCCCGCCGACGCCTCGGAATTGCCCGCGTACGGCACGACAGGCGGCTCGTCGCCGACGCGCAGGGCGGCAGCCCGGGCCTCTGCGCCTGGCCAACGGCGCGGCGGGGAGGGCACCGTCGGAAAGACCCGGTGAGCCCTCCTCCCAGGGCGTGTGCGTGTCGGCATGCGCTCGGGAACAGGGGCACCGCCGCCGTCCTGGCCTCATCGAGGGACACTGGGGACTTTGTGAATTGAAGCTCCCGGAGGTGTGGGGCACGATCATGACGCGAGCAGGACGAGGCTAAGGAGGACGTCAGGGTGTTTCACCGGATACGCCGCCGGGCGGCGGAGCCCAGCGAGGCGCAGCGCCGATTCTTCGAGATGTCGGCACGGCTGCAGGACCAGGTCCCGCCGGGCGTCGGGAAGCCGTCGGCCAAGCCCGAGCCCGGTGAGCCCGTCGCGGTGGTGGACGACTTCCTTCCGCCGGAGCTGCGGGTGCCCAGCCACGACCAGCTCGACGGTCGCATGATGCCCTGGGGGCAGCCGCTCGTCCTCGACGGCGAGATGGTCGCCTGCGCCGAGTGCGGCGCGTACCGGGACTGGCTCATCCTCTCCACCCGCGACGAGATCTGGCTGCGCTGCCGGGCCGGCCACCAGCAGCAGGAGACCCGCCTCGACACCGCCTGGTACAACCGGAGCGCCGGGCCGGCGGACGCGACGCACGCCACGTTCGAGGACTGCCTGCGGCACCTCGGCCACTGACCCCCACCCCTACAACCCCGCCGGGCCCGCGAGCCCCGCACTGACCACCCGTCTCCAAGCACCAAGGGGTCAGTACCGTCATGCGCGTTCGCGTCGCCACCACCGCCCTCGGCATCACTGCCGCCCTCCTCGCCGTACCCGCCTGCACCAGCGGCGCCCCCGACACCACCACCTCCTCCCCCACCGGGAAGCCGGCCCGCTCCGACCAGAACGCCGCCCCGCTGTCTTCGGCCATCCTGAAGACGCGCCTGCTCGACGAGAGCGATCTCGGCAGCGGCTACGCGCGCAAGCCGGAACGCTCCAACCAGCACGACGACGTCACTGTCATCGGATGCCCCGCCCTGAACGAGCTGGGCGGCGAAGCGGCCACCGGCGGCACGCTCACCTTCCCTCGCAAGGCGAAGGCCACCTTCACCTACGCCGACAGCACCTCCGAGATCTCCGAGGAGCTGTACAGCGACAGCGCGGACAAGCTGTCCGACGGTATCGGCCGGATCTTCGACACCATGACCGGCTGCCCGCAGTACCAGGTCCTCGTCGGCGGCACCGCCATCGACATGACCACGCAAGAGGTGAGCCCGTCCCAGCGCGGAGACGAGGGGTGGAGCCAGCTGCTGACCTTCTCCACCGGCGGGCGGGACACGGTGGTGAAGCAGACCGCGATCCGCGACGGAAACGTGCTGCTGATCCTCTCCGGCTCGCCGACGCTCGTCGACCTGCACCTCAACAAAGCCCATGCCAAGCTGACAGCGGCCCGTTGACGCCCGGCCGGATGACGCCACCGGCGCCCTCGACCACTGCGGTCGGGGGCGTCGGCACAAGCGGCACACCTGCTGCGGCGCACACAGCGCGTCTGGACTCCGGCCGCCGACATCTGATCGGGCGGTAGTGGACTGTCCGCTTGCCATGTCCAACGCATTGCGGCCAGGACCGGCCCATCGCCCTTCTCGGGGCTACTGCCTCTTCGGCGACTGGGCGAAGTCGATGATCTCTTTGATACCGGGGGTGTAGCCGTCTGAGGTGTCGACTACGAGGGTAGGCAGGTCGAGAGAGATATCGACGAAGCCGTCGGGGACGTATGCGCCCGCGGCGATGTCCTCCAGAAGGCTGTG
The DNA here is from genome assembly GCF_053601115.1 of Streptomyces sp. NPDC004788. Lineage (NCBI taxonomy): Bacteria > Bacillati > Actinomycetota > Actinomycetes > Kitasatosporales > Streptomycetaceae > Streptomyces > Streptomyces sp. NPDC004788. The sequence continues at coordinate 87,481 of NZ_JBSGBF010000021.1, read as the reverse complement.
ATCGGCGTGCGCTGCGCGGTGGACGTCATCTTCCGAGCGCTGCGTGATGCGCTGGACGATGGTCTCGGTGGGTGTCGTGCAGCGAATGACCCGGATCGAGGCGATCTCGGTGAGGGGCTCCAGACCCGGGCGCCACAGGCGATCCTGGAACGCAGACTCGGCAACGACGGTCACGCCAGCCTCGAGGAGCACGGTGATCGTGTTGAAGAATGCGTCGCGGGCAGGCAAGTTGAGGTGATCGGTCCCGTCCGGTGAAGGGGCAGCGTTGAGGACCATGCCCTGCTTGATCTCATCGCGGATGACCGCCGGGCAGCCAAGGTGTTCGGCGAGGACGCGGGCGAGCGTGCTCTTCCCCGTGCCGGGCGGGCCGCTGATGACCAGGAGCGTGGGTCGGTTGAGCACGGCAGATCCTTCGCGAAGATCGTGAGCGGCTAGGAGCGGGCGGGCGCAAGCTGATAGGCGATGAAGCCGGGTTCCCGTGTCAGTTTGCCGTACGTCGAGGGGTGCTCGCGGGCCATCGAGACTGCCGGCTGGTGCTCCACGAGCCTTTCGAGGGCGAGGCCGGCGCCGGTGAAGTCGTCGATCCATGCTTGGAGCGGCTGTCGCCAGTAGCGGTGGGTCATGCCACCTGACCAGGTCTCTTCCACGTGACCGGCTTCGAAGTAGCTGCCGCCCGCAGTGATCCAGTCGGCGGTGGGGTGGCTGGTCGAGACGACGATTCGTCCGCCGGGACGGAGCAGGCGGCGGAACTCGGCCAAGGTGGCGACGCGGTCGCGCACGTAGTGGATGACCAGGGCAACCAGGACGATGTCGAAGGTACTGTCGTCGGCCCAGTCGAAGGGGGCGTCGAGGTCGTGCTGGCGCACGGGGACGCAGCCATCAACCCGGGCTCGGGCAGCGCGGACCATGTCGGCGCTCTGGTCGCAGCCGACGACGGTCGCGCCTCTGGCCAGGAGAGCGGAGAGGTAGAAGCCGGGGCCGCAGCCGGCATCCAGGACGTGCTTGCCGTGGACATCGCCGAGCAGGCCGAGGACGGTTGGGCGGTCGTAGTGGGCGTTGTACGCGCTCGTGCTGGCTTCGCGTGCGAAGGTGTCTGCAAACCCGTCGTAGGCGGCACCGTCAGGCGAGGGCACCGATGCCTCCCTTCAAGCCGGCCGAGGTCGTCCAGAGAGCGGTGCCGGAAGGGAACAGGGTGTCGAGGAGCTGGCGGCTCGGGGGTCTGCCGGCGGTGTAGCTGGGGTGCAGGCCACGGACTGCGTGCTCGTAGACGTGGGGCATCACAGGGAGGCCGTCGCCGATGCAGGCATCGAGACGGCGGTCGAAGCTACGGAACCACTCGCGGTACGTCTCGTCCAGCAGCGTGGTGACGGGCCATCGTTCGTACACCAGGGCGCGAGCCGCAGTGAAGGGGGTCGGGCTCGCTTCGTAGGCGAGGGTAACGGCTCTGGGGCGGGGTACCTGGTGGTAGATGCAGGTGAGGCAGTCGAGTCGCTCGAACCGGTAGGCGGCCGTGCGGTGGAGGTCGAGCCAGAAGTTCCAGTCCTCGCAGTGGTTCATGCCTTCGTCGAACCGCACGGGAGTGGCAGCGGGATTCCGCAGCACCACGGAGCCGGTGTGGATGAAGTTGGCGATGCCGAGGAACCCCGTGTCGAAGGAGTAGTCCTTGCGCGGCAGATGGTCGTGGAGCCGGGGTATGGCTTCGAGCCATGTGGGGCTGACGAGCGCCTGCCCGTACACGGCGCCGGCGTCGCCCGCTGCCAGGGCGTCCGCTGCGGCCTGCAGGTGGTCGGGCAGGAAGATGTCGTCGTCGTCGAGGAACGCGACGTACTCACCTTCGGCCAGGTCCAGGGCGCGGTTGCGGGCCCGGGACACGCCTTCGGTGGTCTCCTGATCGATGAAGGTGATGGGCAAGGTGGCGGTCCAGCTGTCGACGACATGGTCGACCGGCGAGCCACCGTCGCGTACGACGATCACTTCGAAGGCGCCGTACCTCTGCCGGGTCAGGGAGCGAAGGGCCCGGTGCAGGGGGCCGGGCCGGTCCTTCGTCGGGATGATCACGCTGATCACGTGGCGCTCCTCGTCGTCGCGATGAGGCGGCAGGTGACCCGGCTGGAGGCGAGCGCCCGCGCCGGACGGTCACCGCTGCCGAGAACGGGGACCGCCGCCGTAGGGACGGCGGCCATGCGGTAGAACTCGGCGCGCGAGCGCTGGGCGGTCGCGGCCGTGGAGACCTCCAGCGACCAGTCGATCCTGCCGTCGCGCGTGACCTTCATGCCACGTCCCGCCTGGGCGTCGCTGACGAGAACGGTGCCGTCGCTCAACTGCTCGCACCCGCCGGCCATCTCGCAGAACAGGCCGTCCGGGCCGTGCTCCCACACGGCCTGGTTCGTCACCGGGTCGATTTCCAGAATCCGGGAACGGCGAGGGGCGCGGCCGTTGTCGAAGACGAGAACGCTGCCGCCGGGAAGCACGGAGGGCTGGTGCTGTCCGGAGAGCTCGCCCGGACCCCACCACCAGCGCACCTTCTGACTCCGCAGATCCAGGGCAGCGATCAGGTCGAGGTTGCGGAAGGAGACCAGGACGTCGCCGGCGGCCCACAACCCGTGCGGGTGGGCGTCGAGGACCTCGACGGTGTTGGCGTGGAGCACGTCGCTCGGGGAACCCGGACGCGTACGCAGGAATCGAGAGACGTCCCGCCCCCGAGCCCAGCCATCGCCCCTGGTCAGGCGCAGCGCGAGCGTCCCAGGATCCGCCGTGTGCCCGGCGGCCCGGTGCTCCTCGACGACGCCGTCGACCAGCTCCAGGAGGTGCGGCTCGGTGGACAGGATGTCGTACAGGGAGTAGGCCGCACGGAGTTGTCCGTCGGGTCCGAGGACGGTGACGGTGTTGTCGAGCAGGACGTGGCGCTGCCCTCGACTGGTAATGGAGCGCGGCTCCTCGGTGAGGACGTAGATCTCGCCGGATCGGGTGATGTCCAGGTCGTGGTGGACCGGCAGGTGGGCCTGCCAGACGAGCGTGGAGTCGGGGGCGAGCTTGAGCAGGCAGTGGAGCGGCACCATGGCGTACAGGTGACCGTCCGGGCCGAGTTCGACGTGGTTCCAGCCGCGAAGCCAGGTCGGCGGGTTCGTCTCGGGGTCAGCCTGGCCGATGGGACTGCTCCAAGCGTGGACCAGCCGGGCATCGGCGCCGACAACGCAAGCGAACGGCCGGGGGTAGGAGGAGGACGGAGAGAACAGGAACATCTCGCTGCTCGTCGTGGGCCGCGAGGTGGAGGGCAAGGGCATGACCGTGAATCTCCTGTCTGGACGCGCACGGGTGCCGGCCTGGAAGCGGGCGGCGGGGCCGTGGTGTGAACGGGACGGCTTACGGGCAGAGCGGGGCGGGCAACTCGCGAAGGACGGCGGCGGCCAGCTCACGGGCGACCTGGTCAGCTACGCGCTTGCCGAGTTCGGAGCTCGAGCACACGGCGGTGTAGACGATGCCGTTGCTCGTCGTGGTGTCGGCCGGCTGCGGGTAGACGTCGTACGCGATGCGGCGGGGCTGTTCCTCGCCTCCGCCGGCGGGCAGAAGGTCGGGCCGCGCGGCCTGCGGGCTGATGTGGAAGACGAGGCTGGACTCGACGGTGCCGGCGTGGTGGTCGTTGTGCCGGGCGACGCCCGTCTCCTCGGCGAGTTCGTTGCGGAAGTCCTCGCCGACGACGTCCCACCAGTGGACGATCATGATGTGCGCGTCGGGAGTCCGGCGGGTGACCAGCCGGGCGGCCTCCTGGAGGAAGGGGCGGTTGTCGATCGCGGAGTTGACCAGGATCAGTTGCCGGAAGCCGGAGTCGACGAGCGAGTCGAGGATCTCGGTGACGAGGGCCGTGAAGGTGGTGCCGCTGATGGCGATCACGCCGGGGAAGGTCCCGCCGAGCCTGGTCGGGGTGGTCGGCACGCCGTAGGCGATCGACGGCGCGACCACGCCGTCGATGTCGTCGGCGAGGAGGCGGGCGAAGTGCTCGCTGATCATCGTGTCGGAGGCCAGCGGCAGATGGGGGCCGTGCGGTTCGAGGGCGCCGACGGGCACGATCACGTGGCGGCTCGCCGCGTGGCGGGGAAGGTCGGGAGCGGTGATCTCGCCGAGCAGCATGGAAGGGACATCCTTTCCGTCCTACGTGGGTGGGTCAGGCATCAGGCCAGCCGAGGCTCGGGACCTCGGTGGGGCGCAGCGCGCCGGCGATCTGAAGGTTGAGGAAGTCCTCCTTGTTGCCGCAGCCTCCGGCCGCGCCGCACGGCGCCCACCGCTCGGTGCGGAGCGGGAGTTCGAAGTCGGGCGCCAGGACGCTGCCGAGCGGGGCGAGGCTCTGGGAGGAGTAGTTGGAGCAGCGAAAGACCTGGCCGTGGATGTCGATGAACACCGAGTCGTGGCCGGCGCGGCAGAGCGTGCCCTGGCAGGAGGACAGGCCCCTCAGCGCCGTCTCGGCGAGCGCCCGGTTCCCCCCGCACTGGGCGAGGGTCGCGAGGGCGTCCGGTGCGCGTAGGGCTGGCACGGCGGCCGAGGCGTCACCCATCTCGGCGCCGGCCTCGCCGGTGGCGGCGGGGTCATAGCCGAGGTCCACATTGAACCGCAGCCCGGCCTGCACGGCCGCGTCGCGGGCCCGGGCGACGGCGTCGGCGTTGTCCTGGAAGAGCAAGGCGTTGACGACGACGAAACAGCCGTAGGTCTCCTGCGCGAACGAGGCGGCGGCGATGAACCGCTCCAGTTCCACCTGTCCGTCGTGCCAGGTCAGCCACAGCGACAGCCGGCCAAGGTTCGCCGCCGTCTCCATTTTCGGAAGGCGGCGCGGCAGCAAGATCGCGTTGGACAGCAGCTCCACGTGCTCGACACCCGGCTGCCGTGTCAGCCAGGCGGCCTTGTCCAGGAAGAACGGCGAGGCGAACGGCTCGCCCAGGGAGCCGAGGCGGACCTTCACCGGGAACGGGCGCGAGCCGATCCACTCGACGACGCGCTGGTACGTCGTGCGGTCCCCGGGGTCGGCCCAGTCGTACCGGTTGCTCTTGGCCCAGGTGCCCACGGATACGCAGTAGGTGCAGTCGAGGTTGCAGAGGCGCTGTCCGGCGACGTACCAGATGCGCACGGGTTGCAGCATTGTTCCTCCTAGCCGAAGGTGGCGATCGGCCGGAAGTCGCGGCCGGGGAAGTCGGGCTGCTGGTTGTGGCAGCGCCTGCACAGGAAGTCCGCCGGGGAGGCGTCGACGCCGAACACCTTCCGGCGCAGGGCGATGGCCTGCTCGCTGGTCATGAGCTCGGCGATGGTGCCGTCGCTGATGTGACCGAAGACCTCGCGCTGGTAGTAGTCGTTGCAGCACAGGAACAGGTGGCCCGTGACGCTCACGTTGAGGTGCTGCACCGGCCATCCGCATCCGGTCAGCCGCCCGGCGGCGTAGACGTCCTGGGCGTACTCGCCTCCGACGTCGCCGGCGCGGTCACAGGTGAGGCTCGGGTACACCTCGGCCCCCTTCGGCCCGAAGCGGTCCTGAACCTCGGCCAGGTTCTTCGCCAGCCGACTACCGACGCCGTTGACGACGATCTGGACGGGCAGGCCGGCGGCGATGGCGGCCTCGGTGTTGCGCATCGTGTGGCCGTAGCTGCGCGACCCGGTCAGCTCGCCGAACTCCGCCTCGTCGACGCTCGGCACGTTCACGATCAGGTGTCGCAGGACGCCGAGGCGTACTAGTTCGTCGACCTTGGCCGGGGTGAGCGCGGAGGCATTGGAGTACAGGGCGAGCTGCAGCTCGTGTTCGGCGAGAACCTCCAGGCGCTCGACGAAGTGCCTGTCCAAGGTCGGTTCGTTGAAGAACTGGAAGGTCACGTAGTCGACCCGCTCGTCGGCGAGCTTCGCGACGATATCCTCGAACAACGCCATCGGCATCGTCCGCGGCGGCTTCGGGTCGGTCGCTACCGGGCAGAACCGGCAGCCCCAGTTGCAGTGCGCCGTCACCTCGATCTCGCCGGACACCAGCCGGTACTCGCGGCACAGGTCCTCCGGCTTCTGCAGCCACCCCTGTGCGACGGCCGCCGCGACCCGATCGGTCCCGAATCGCCGCCGGAGGGCGGAGGCGGTCTGGGGTACGAAGGACGCCTCGCGGAGCAGGGCGCGCATCTCCGCGTCGGACTCCCACACGATGGCCCGGTCCAGGCCCACCACCCCGAACACATCGTCCGCGGAGGGCACGTCACCGACCGGGTAAGTGGGGCCGGCCGTGTCCGACAGGTAGACGAGCGGCGCCTTCTGGCCCGGCTCGACAGTCGACAGGTACGGAGAGGTCTGGAGCCACTTACTCGCACGGGACACCTCGCGCGGGACCGGGCAGGGGGTGGACGTGTGCCCGGAGGGCTGCGCCGAGCGCGCGGCTTCGGAGGCGGGCGGGAGCGTTGGAGCGATAGGCGGTACCACGGAAGTCTCCTTCGAAGGAAGAAGGGAAGGGGGAACGCCGCTCGGGATGCACGCCGGTGCGCGGGAGCGGACAGCGGGCCCGAAGCACCGTCCGGTGTCGCCACTGATCGTCCAGAGATTCGAGACTCCAACAACTGCGCCTTCGGCGCCACAGGTTGGCGGTAGTCCCGCGGTAGTCCCGGTCCACCGAACGGGCGGCAGCGCCCTGCGGACGGTGCTTGTATAGCGATGTGGACGAGTTCACTCACCCGCTCGCGTATGCCCGGTCGCAACGAGGGCTCACCGGCCCCGACCTGGCGCGCGAGCTCCGCGCACGGGCTGCCCTCCGCGGCCTACGCTCCGGCACCGACAAGCAGCGCGTGCGGAAATGGGAAGTCCTGGGCGTGACCCCGGACCCCGAAACCCAGTACGACATCGCCGCAGTCTTCGACGTGCCGGCCGACGCGGTCGACCCCGCCAACTGGCCAAGGTGGCTCCACCAGACCGAGGCAGACGTCGTACCTCTCGGCCCTTCAAGCACCGTGCCCGCACTGCGAGAGGCCCTCAACAGCAACATGGACCGCCGCGCATTCCTGACCGTCTCAGGCACCGCCCTCACGGGCCTGGCCGCCGCCTGGGCCATCGCCGGCCCCGTCGGCCCCCTGGTGATCGACGCCAAGAGCGTAGGAGACGACCTCGTCACCATGCTCGAACAGAGCGCCAAGGGGCTCAGCTCGGTCGCCACCGAGCAGCGCCAGCACCTGGTCGGCCTATTCGACGCTCACCTCGCCACGGTCACCGACCTCATCGAACATAGCCGCTACGACAAGCCGACCGGCCACCGCCTCCACGCCCTGGCCGCCTCACTCGCTCAGACCGTCGCCTGGCACCGCTTCGACCACGGCCGGCACACCCAGGCCAGCAAGCACTGGGTCGCAGCCCTTCACAGCACCCACGCCATCGGTGACCACGACATGGGCGCCGCCATGCTCGGCGATCTCGCCTACCAGGCCGCCTGGCGCAACGATCACACCACCGCCGTCGGCATCCTCACCCACGCGCTCACCCGCACCGAGCACCCCGCCGCCCAGTCCCTGCTTCACCTCCGCCTCGCCCGCGCCCTCGCCGCCCAGGGCGAGAAACGAGAGACCCTGCGCGCTCTGTCAGCAGCCGAGCACCTCCTTGGAACCTCGAGCACCAGGCCACTGCCAGCCTGGTGCTCGTGGCTGTCCGAGGCCGACCTCGCCGTCGACTCCGGCCAGTGCCTGCTCGACCTCGGCGAGACCGCCCGCGCCCACGATCTGATCACCGAGGGACGGGAACTGCTGCCCGCCACCCGCGACAAGACCCGAGGGGTCTTCCTCGCCTATCAGGCCGCGAGCCATCTCAAGTCGAAGGAGCCCGAACTTGCCGCCCAAGCGGCGGACGAGGCCCTCAGGCTCGCCCGCCGGCTCGGCGCCCCACGCTGCGAGAAACTGGTGCAAGACCTCGTCCCCGATTTCGAACGCGTTCGCACCGCAGAGGGAGTCGACGACCTGCTGATGCTCGTCGCCGCATAGGCGTCTCGCCCATGCCAGAGCAGCATGGTGCGCGGCCGGCGCACTGGGGCCAGCACGCATGAAGCTCGGCCATCCCGATTCGGGGTGGCCGAGCTTCATGCAGTCGAGGTGTCGCTCCGGCCCGGCGGCGGCGCTTAGCCGGCCGGGGCACGCAGGAGGCGATCCTGTGTGCTCGCCGGCAGGACCCGGCGCAGGACCGGTGCCGTGGAGCTGAGGGAGGCCGCGAACGCGGCGACAAGGTCGTGCGGCACGCTGGCGCCGAAGGACGCTGCCCACAAGCAAGCCGCGCCGAGCGTGGGCTCGGCCCATGCCTGCCATCCGCCCGGGCCCGCCTCGTCGGCCTCAGGCGTCAGAGCTCGCGAGTCTGCGTCCTGGATGAGGGGTGGCACCTCGCCCAGGCTGATGTGCGAGGTGAAGGTCGGGTCCATCGCTCCCGCTTGGGGCTGGTCGATGTCTCGGAGCCAGCCGTGCGCGGTAACCGCGTCGAGGACCAGCTCGGGGCCGCCCAGCGGGAAACCCGGCTGATCGCGGGCGTCGAGCGCGACGAGGAAGTCGACGAGGACCTCCCCTGGGGTGTCGGGGGTGAAGTAGGCGGACCAGTGCGCGAGCGGGCTGCTCGTGTCTGCGCGAGCGGAAACCTGCCAGGCGATCGGCAGCTCCCCCAGATGGAACGGTTCGTCCGCCAAAGCCCATTGGGCCCAGCGAAGAGTGTCGGGGCTGATGTGTAGGACGGTACTGCGAAGGACCTGCCGGTCCTCCGGCGCCTCGTCCGGCTCATGCCGTCCGCGGACGATCGTCAGACTCGTCCAGCCAAGGCCGGTGAGCGTGTCGGCGACGGCGTCGTAGAGACGTCCGTCGTCACCGGCCAGGTGCCGAGGGCCGACCCAGTACGGGGCCTGGGCCTGGTTCGGGGTGGACGGGTCGAGCGGGAACTCGGGGTACAGGGGCGCCTCCAAGGGCTGGTGCGTATCTACTCGCCGCCGACACGGCGGCGAGGGCGGCGCGGGGGCGCCTGGACGGGCGTCTGCCAGGCCAGGGCGACAGCGACCTCGTGCGGCAGATGGCCGAGCTGCGTGTCCGCGTCCCGGCCCTCGGCCAGATACACGACGGACTGCCCGGTCTCGTCCACAGCCTGGACGACCTGTTCGAGGCGATGGGCCATCGGGAAAAACGGGTTCATGCCCAGCCGCAGCGGTGTGCTCCGGTCGTGGGTGGACAACCGGTCGATGAGATCGCCGACGGTCATGTCCGTGTGCTCCATGGGCAACTCCTTGTATGAGGAGGGCGACTGGGGTTGCGGCTACGTCTCCGCTGCTAGGCCGGGCAGCTGGCTCCACGTCGCAGGTCTCCGGCCCGGACTCTTCGCGCTTGCTACACGCGCCGAGATGTCTCCAGAACCCGGGCCACGGCGGCCGCCACGATGTCGGCCGGCGTGTCGATGTCGAAGGACACTTGGTAGCCGCGCACCTTGGCCGTACCGGTGACGGCGATCTTCCATCCTTCCCCGTCTGTGCCGGGACGGCCGAGTGGGAACCAGCCGAGATAGAAGCGGCCGTCCTTCGAGTTGACGTGTACGTCCGCGCGGTCGTCCACGACCAGGTGAAAGTCGTCGGCGGAGAACTGATCCATGACGAGCGTGGGCTGTCCTGGGCCGAGCTGCCACTCACGCAGCCGAAGCGCCTGGACGGTGGTGGAGAATCCGGGGCTTGCGGGAGCCACGGTCACGGGCGATCACCTCTCTGACCTGGGACTTCTCGGGAAGGTCGTCTACGTTGACATGCCTAGGCACCCGTTGGCCAGTCTTTCCGGGCTCTTTCCTGTCTGCCGCAGGCGAACTGTCTGCTGCCGTCCTATGGGTTCCCAATAACCGCGCCGCATTCTCGGCGGCATTCGCATTCCAGGACCACATGTGGCATGGCGCGGATCCGTGCAGCTGAGCGCCCATACTCGGTCGGGTGGTGGTGGGTGGCTGCTGCGCTTCTCGGGGCGGAAGGCGGGATCATGCTGGAACACCGGCTTTCGCCCCGACCTGCCCTTCCTCGACGAGCGCCTCCAGGCCCCGGTCGCCCTCGCCCCGCTAATCGACCCCAACCAGCACTCCTGCGGCACCGTCTACCCGCACGGCGTGAAGAAGTTCTCGCACGCGAATGAGGGCGTCTACCTGGTCGGCACGAAGTCCTACGGCCGCGCTCCCACCCTCCTCGCCCTCACCCGCTACGAGCAGGTCCGCTTCGTGGTCGCCGCCATCGCCGGCGACCACGAAGCTGTCGAACGCGTCGAACGCGTCCTCCCGGAGACCGGAGTCTGCGGTGGGTCCGGCCTCTTCGACAAGACGGACGCGGAGCATTCGGCAGACGGCGGCGGCTGTGCCCCCGGCCCCCGGCGCTGATCCAGCTCGGCACCAACACCCAGGCGCCGTCCTGCGGCTCGTGACCGACCTGGCTACCCGCACCGACGGGGCCGGAACCGGTGACCGGTCGCGGCCCCGCGCCGGGTTGCCAGCGTTGCGCTCGCCTACATAGTTGCCTAAACGCCCGTCAACATGGTGCGTGTGTGCCGTCGGCGGACGGTCGAACGTCAGAAACTGTCGTCGGGCAGGCGCCGCATGGCATACGAGATGACGTCCGGCGCCAACGTGTCTCCCGGACGGCCGATCTGAATCAGATCCTCGGCCGTGTACCGGGCAGTCGTTGCAAGCCCTGCCAGACCCACCTCCTCCGTGGTGGCGAGGTGCAACTGACACAGGTCGCACCACAGCCCCTCGGCCGTCAGCTCCATGTCGAACAGCAGAGCCGTATTGGGGGCCCTCAGGAATAGGGCCGCGGCCTCAGTCCGGCACGCCGGACACCGCGTCAGCGCCTGGAACAACGGGCCGCCCGCCCGGTCGACCTCCACCACTACAAGGCCCCGCTGCGCCACAATCGACGCCAGATGCTGCGGGGTTCCCTCCGGCATGTCCGCGAACCGAGCCTGCGCCCGCAGAGACGCCTGGTGCACACGTAGCCGAACATCCTTCTGCAACCGGTCGGCACGGTCATCGAGCGCGACATGTACCAGGTCGTCCCACGGTCCCCAGAAGCTCTCCCGGCTGATGTCCATATGGTCCAGCAGCAGGCAGGCCGACTCGACGAACGGCTCCAGGAAGTCCTCCGGCACGCTCGTACCCAGGTGTGCGACACCGTTACGGAGCTGGATCAGAGTGTCCAGCTCCTCGTCCTTCTGCGGCAGCACGTCCATCCTCCGCAGCCGCTCGATCGCGGTCTGCGCCCCGACCGTGCGGAGCTTCTTCGGCAGGGCAGTCGCGCCGGCCAGGTGGAGAAGCGCGTCGTCCTGCCGGCTGGACAACTCCACCAGCAGTACGGGGTTCACGCGCACCAGCGCGGCCTTTGCCAGACGCTCGATGCTTACGCCCGCCTCCAGGACGAAGACTTCGGTCTCCCCGCGAGCATGCGCGTCCAGCGCCAGACGCGCGAAGTCCCGTGCGCCAGTGGCCAGATGCTCGAACGAAATGGGCGAATCCATGACCGGACGATAGGCCAGCACACCCGATGAGCGGAGAGGAATTTCTGAGCGTCCCACACGCGAGAAGCCCCCATACGCCGACAGCTACGGGCAGGACGCGACGCCCCCAGCCCAGAGCCGGCACGGCGTAATGCGTTATGGAAGGGAAAGACCTCAGACGTCAGTCACCGGACGTACCCTCAGTGACCTGCGAAGATCCCCTACGCGTTCCCAGAATCCGGGAGATCCGTTCCAGAGGATCCGCGAGCCGCTGACCTGCGATTTCCCATACATCCGCAAGGCCCCGGTCGGCCTGCTCCATGTCCAACCTGACCACGCGGATGTGGGACGTCACCAGGGGCCGGCCGCCCCGGATTCAGGTAGAGCGGAAGGGAGGACGCTGTCGCCTGCCTCGGCTGCTCCCCGGACAGGGGCGGCTCCTGGTCATGACCTACTGGGCTGAGCTCCTGGCCTACTTCACAATCCAGTCCGGGCACAGCGCACCGCCCGTCCGACGGCCACGGCTTCCCGGTACGGGCGCAGCTTCGACGGAGGAACAGCGAGCAGCAGGAGCCGCCGGTAGCGGCGATCTGGTGTCACGTCCCCATGCTTCTCTGCGTCGTCATTCGAGGGAGTCGAAGTCTGGCGAGGAGGCAACACGGCTGGCCCTGAGCACCTGAGCAAGGGTCGAAAGCGCTTCGAAGACACCAAGGACCTCGCTGAGGAAATCGAGATACGTCATCCCAGAGGGGTTCTCATCGCTGACAACACGGCCTGTCTGGAGGTCGTGATGTGCCGTCGCGTGCCCAATCGTGTTCCGGCGGCGATTATTGAGCAAGCTCTCGAATGACTCCCAACCTGGAACCTGTGCCACATATGCGATCTTGTAGGCATTGGGTAGCTTGTCGAACTTATCGAGGTTCTTGGGGCGCTGCTTCTCGGGTACGCGGTCAGGGTGGACGTCGCCGAAGTCGTCAGGGTTGCCGCGCTTCACCGAGTTCTGGGCTGCGACGAGCGGCCAAAGGCACTTGCAGGCGAGCTCGAATCCATGCTGGTAAAGGTCCCTCACCATCGAGAACTCGTCGCGGAAGAGCACTAGTTCATCGAAGGCACCCTTGTCGCCCGGCCCGAAGAACCTCCCGAGGAGCCCCATCTCCCAGGACTCGTGATGCTCTACGAAACGGTTGAGCTCAGTGAAGACATCTCGCTCCAGACTCGCCGAGGACTGTCCTCGACGCCGAAAGGTCAGGAGGTGATCCTTGTGTCGTTCGATCGCCGCCGAGTGCTTCCGCGAAAATCGGCCGATCACGTTCGCGCTGGTGGTCCCCGTGGTCCCCGTGATCACTGTCGTCGCTGTTCCCATGGCCTGGTAAGCGACAGTCGTTCGCTCGTGGCTCGTGCTCGGTTCCCAGGTGAGCCCAAACTCCTGCTGTGCGATGCGAGCGAACATCTTGTTGTTGCCCTGGAGGTAATACTGAAACAGCATGCGGACCTTGGGCCAGATGACTTGGCCCGCTTCGAGCGCCGCACGCCGTTCGGACTCGAACTCCATAAAGGCGTCGTCGCCGAGGGCCTGGACAAGCGTCAGCGTTGGGAAGGCCCCGTTCGGGGTGAACGAGTCGGCGTCGTACAGCGACGGCACAAACGGATTGATAGTCACGACGCGAGTATCAGGAGATTCTGGCGCGGAGCCGCTCAGCACCTCGCACTCGATGTCGACACGGTGGTTCTGCAACTCAGTGCCCGACATCGAGCCCCGGATCGACAGTCCGCAATGCGGGCACGGCAGATAGAAGCGCGTTCCCCGGGTCGGTTCCACGCCCAGCCGGGCGACGAATGCTTCGCCACAACCGTGGCACTTGAGGTAGTAGCGAGAGATCACGGGACCAAGCTACTCCGTCTCGACGGGACCCCGCTCTCTAAATACAGGGGTCCGAAAATCAAAGTGATCACTTCCTTGTCTCCCCTACCCTGCCGGACACCGACAGCCCCTCCTGACGAGGACGCCCCGATGACGAGTAACCCCGCCGTGCGCCCGGAGATCATCGACTTCTACACCCGGTCCGACGAAGCCGCACGGCTGCAGACCACAGCCACAGGCAACCTGGAGTTCGCGCGCACCCGTGAATTACTGCGCCGCCACCTCCCGCCGGCACCGGCCCGCGTGCTCGATGTCGGCGGTGGTCCCGGAACGCACGCCCGGTGGTTGTCTGGCGACGGCTACACAGTGCACGTCGTCGACCCCGTCCCCAAGCACGTCACCCAGGCAGCCGCCATCGACGGCGTGACGGCCGAGCTGGGCGACGCCCGCCGCCTCACCGCCGCGGACAGGACATACGACGTCGTTCTGCTTCTCGGCCCGCTGTACCACCTCCACGACAAGACCGACCGGATCTCCGCGCTGACGGAGGCGGCCCGCGTGGCCCGGCCTGACGGAATCATCGCCGCGGCGGCGATCTCCCGCTATTCACCCCTTCTCGACTACATCGCGACCACCGGTATCACCGAGTCCGCGATCCAGGACGGGGTCCGTGACACCCTGGCCCAGGGGCGCTACGCGGGGCAGCGCGGCTTCACCGTCGCGTACTTCCAGACCTCCACCGAGCTGCGCGCGGAGGTCGCGGAGGCCGGTCTTACCGATCCCCGCCTCTACGGAATCGAAGGACCCGGCTGGGTGGCGGTCAAGGCCATCGAGAAGTACACCAGCACCAACCTCATAGGGACAGACATGTACGAAGCGGCCCTCGCCGCGGCGCGCATCGCGGAACCGCACGCGGCCCTCACCGACGCCTCCGCCCACCTTCTCGCCATCACCGGGCCCTGACCAGTCTCTGGTGTCGCCCAACGACGCTGCTGATCGTGGGTGGCTCCAGGTTCCTGGGCCCGAGCTGATCCGGCAATCTGTATCGGTGGGGCGCACGAGGGCCGCAGCCTAAACGACCAGGCCCGGCGGTACCCCGGGAAGCTTGGCGCAGCCTGGACCTGTGGGATCCAGGGAGCGTGGAAGCTGTCGTGGCCGAGGTGAACCATCGCGTCATCGTCAATGCATCGAGCGGCGGGGCCGACGGGGCAGTCACAGCCGAGGGCCCCTCCACCTCGCGATCTCAGCGGCGAAGACCGGAAGCAGAATAATCCAGGCCGACAGCGCCCTTCCGGGCCCCTTGACATCCCCTGAGCCGTACGGCAGTGCGGTGATGGCTCAGAGCACGAGTACCCACGATCATCCGGGACTTCATCCGATCCGCGGCTCCCACTGGCAGACGTCGGAATATGCAGCAGGCCCCCGAGAGGGTCCCGGGGGCCTGTTTATCGAGGTGATCGTGAGCTAGTTGATCTCGCCCTTGCTGTCCTGCTCGGTCTCGGACGCTGCGCGCCGGTGGGCGGCAACGACGGCGGCGATACCGGCGGCGACGAGGAGGCCGGCGCCGGCGAGGATCCACGGAGTGGCGGATTCGGCGCCGGTTTGGGCGAGGGAGCCGACGGGCGCCTTCGGCGTTGCGTTGTCGGTCGCGATTGCCGCCGGGGCGCTCGAGGAGTCGACGTCCGGCGTGACGGAATCCGTCGGGGTCGCCTTCGACGCGCCCGAGGCGCCGTCGGTGGGCTTGTCCCCGGTCGTCGACGGGGTGGCGGTCGGCTTCCTGGTCGGCGCGGGCTTCGGCGGGGTCGCGGTCTTGGCGTTGGTGACGGTCACGGTCACCGGTACCCCGGGCGTGACGGTGAAGCTCTTCGAGGGCTTGTAGAGGTCATAGCCCGCGGGTGCCTTGACCTGCTTGACCCAGCACTCAGCCTTCCGGCTGGTCACCGACAGTTCACCGGTGGCGGTGCCCTTCGGGCCGGTGGTGAGAGTCAGCAGGGTCGCCTCGCCACAGCCGATGTTCACGGTGGAGCCGGGTAGGAGCTTGCCGCTCTTGTCGTCCTTGGCCTTCAGGAGCACCTGGGCCGGCTTGAACGGGTCGACGATCGTCAGGCGGGCGGTGGCGCCCGGGGTGACGATCACGTCCTGGTCGGCCACGACCTCGTGGAGCGGACTGCCGGAGGCCGTCTCCTTGAGCCGGTAGATGCCCGGCGCGAGGTCGGGGAAGGTCAACTTCCCCTGGTCGTCGGTCTTTCCGCCTCCGGCTTCCTGTCCGGCGGCGTCGAGCAGCAGGAACGCGGCACCGGAGAGCACGTCTCCCGCCGGGTCCTTCTTGGTGATCTCGACTGTGCCCGCGTCCGAGGCCGGTACCTCGGCGCGGGCCGTGGAGGCCGAGGGAGTCGGCTCGGAGGATGGGGCGGCGAAGGCGGCTGGGGCCGCGGCGAACACGGCCGTGGTGGTCAGGACGAGCGTGGGCAGGACGTGGTGGTGCTTCATGGCGAATACTCCGAGCGGGAGGTCGGTAGGGGAATGGCGAGCTCGTCGGTCAGCTGGCGGTGTCGCTCGCGCGTCGGCGGCGGCTGAACAGGTAGAGGCCGGAGCCGCTGGCGAGCAGAGCGGTCGCGCCGCCGATGAGCCACGGTGTGGTGTCGGCGCCGGTGCGGGCGAGCGAGCCCGACGGCGGGGTGCTCGGCGGGGCCGACGGCATGGTCGGCGGGGTCGGGGGCGTCGTGGGCGGGGTGCTCGGGCTCGGCGGCGGGGTGGTCGGGACGGGCTGGTCGGCGAGGGTGACCGTGACGTCGGCGCCGGGCTTCGCGGTGAACGGAACCGGGATGGTGTCGAGCTGGTAGCCGTCGGGGGCCTTGGTCTCGGCGGCCCAGTAGCGGGTGCCGGCCTTGAGGGTGACGTCGAGGGCGGCCTCGGCGGTGCCGTTCGTGCCGGTGGTTAGCGTGGTGACGACGTTGCCGGGGATGTGCTTGCCGGTCTTGTCTGTCTCGTCGGCTCGGATGGAGATGGTCGCGCCCGCGAGCGCCTTGCCGGTGTTCTTGTCGATCTTCTTCACTGCCAGATCGGCCTTCTTGAACGGGTCGACCAGGTCGATCGGGTTGGCCTGTGCGGTGCGTCCGGCGGTGATCGTGATGGTCTGCTCGGGTACGAGGTCGTGGACGGGGCTGCCGGAGGAGGTCTCGCGCAGGCGGTAGGTGCCGGCCGGGAGCTGGTCGAAGGCGAGGATGCCGTGCTCGTCGGTCTTGCCCTCGGCGACCTTCTTCCCGTTCTTGTCCAGGAGCTGGAAGGCGGCTCCTATCAGGCGGCTGCCCTCGGGGTCCTTCTTCCGGATGGTGACGCCGCCGGTCGCCTCGCCCACGGTGATGGTGGCCGAGTCCGTCGCGCTCGTGGTGCCGCCGGCGACCAGCATGCGCTGGGCGGCGGGGTTCTTCGGCGGGAGGACCTGCAGGTCGGTGGCGGGCAGGCCGTCGGCCTTCGCGGTGACGCTGGCGGTGCCCGCGGTCTTCGCGGTGAACTCCCACCGGGCGGTGCCGCTCGTGCCGGTGGTGACCTTCCCCGAGGCGGTGCCGGAGCCGGACTCGGCCATCGCGACGGTCACCTTCGGCACGGGGGCGCCCGCGCTCGTGGTGACCTTTACAGCGACGGTGACTTTCGTCCCGGCGGTGGTCACCTTCACCGACGGGATGATCGTGAGGGTGTAGGGGCCGGCAAGCCGCTTGGCCTCGGCGATGTAGACCTGGGCGAGGGTGCGGGCGGTCGGGGACACGACGGGGTACGCCAGGCGCTGCTTGCCGCGGGTGCCGTCGAGGGCATACGTGCCGCCGGCCAGGTATTCGTACACGACGGCATCGACCGCAGCCGCCTGCGCGTTGTCGCGGGTCTGTCCGTACGTGCCGATCACGTACGCAGCCTGGGCCAGGCGCTCCTTGGGCACGGCCTTGCCGGTCACCGACGACGTCCAGGAGGCGACCGGCCCCGAGGCGCTGTAGCCGCCGGCGTCGGCGGGGCCCTTGCGCTCGGGGTCGGCGCAGTAGGTCTCGGTGTCGCCGTGGACGGCCTGGCCGGGCGGGCCGTAGGCGCCGATGTGGGAGGCGTCGGCGTTGCCTTCGGAGTCGGGGATCGTGTAGCCGGGTCCCAGGGAGACGGGAGCGGGGGCGGCCTGGGCGGGAGTCCAGGCCAGGGTGCCGGCCACGCCGGCGGCGGTGACCACGGCCAGGGTTCGGACGGTGCCGCGAACGGTACGGGCGTGCACGAGAAAGACTCCTTGGATCGAGTGAGAGGAATGAATCAGAGGGATCGGCCGAGGCCGGCGCTCGTGGGAGGCAGGGCGACGGGCAGAGAGCCGGACGCCTGCCTGGCCGGTACCGGTGCGGCAACGTACAGGTGGCCGCGGGTGTGAAAGGGGACGTCCTGGGCAGTGCGGTGGACCGGCTCGGTGGAGATCAGCGAGGCTGTGAAGGCCGCGACGAGCGTGGTGGGCGTACCAAACGAGAAGCGCGCCTGCCAGTGCGGTTCGCTCGGGTATCCGCCCCAGGCTGTCCAGGTCGGTCCGTCGGATCCGGTGGTGGCGTACCGGTGCCGCACGCCTCCGAGCCCGTCCGGCGCGAGGAAGATCTGCGTGCCACCGGTCTTGACCTGGTGACTCCAGCCACGGGCGAACAGTGGCGCGTACGCCTCGTACGGCGCGGTCGCGTCCTCGTATAGCCAGTCGCGGTCGCTGTGCCGGTCTTCCAGGTAGAGGTCGAGCAGTTCGGTGTGGAGATCGTGCAGCAGCTCGACCGGTGTGGAGGCGTCGAGGGTGATCTGCCAGGCCGCGGGGCCGAACGGAACGCGGTTGGCGGCGATGGTCCACGTTCCCTTGCGGGGCTTGTCGGGTTCGAGGACGAGGCTCGTCCACAGCCGCAGGCAGGGGCTGGTGGCGAAGGCCGTTCCTTCCTCGGGGTGGTGCAGTGACCAGTCCTTGTCGAAGGGGAAGGGCCAGGCGCTATGGGGGCTGGCTGGGCCGGGTCCTGCCAGGTGGCGAGGAAGGACCTTCACGGGCTGGGTGGCGTCGAGATTCTTGAACGGGTCGGCCGACACGAAGTGACTCCTGGAAAGGCCGTGCGGAACGCTGGGCATCTGGGAACGGGCGGGCGGGCGGTCACCGGGCGCGGCCACCGCTGCGGGTAGCCGGCGTGACGGGAGCGCTGTGAGCGGTACGGCCCACGGTGCGGCGCGGCGCCGACGCGGCCCACGCACCGGGGAACCAGACAGCCGCGTACTGCTCGATGGCGTCACGCAGCCCGGTGGTGACAGCGCCCTCCCATGGCGGCTTGCCGGGTCGGCAGTACGTGGCGAACGTGCCGTACTGCTTGCTGTTCGCCGACGTGTTGTTGGCTTCGTCGCGGCGGTGAAAGGTGCCGTGGTCCACGAAGCTGAGCGCGACCGCGTCGATCTCGCCCCGGTCCGCGTGGACGACCGCCAGGCGGAGGCCGCCGTACGTGTCCGCGTGGATGGTTCCGGTGAAGCTGATCCGCAGCCGCAGCGGTGCGCCCGCGAACGGGGTGGCGTAGTAGGTGTTGCCCACGACGGTGCTGTCTGGGAAGGGGAGGCACAGTTCCGCGAAGAACTCGGGGGCCTGCAGGGACAAGACGTGTCTCCGCTCGAGGTCGAGCTGGTGTCAGCGGCGCGGGCCGGGCAGGGCCGGGCGGCTGGTGGTACTCCAGCGCGGGACGCTGGGGGCGGGGAGCGTGGCCGGTCGGCGGGAGACGGCCCGCTGCACATCGAGCGGGGTCGGGGCCGGCGGGCTTGGCGGGAGGATGGGGGTGAGCTGGGCCATGTCCTCGACGTAGCTGTGGGTGTCTTGACGCCAGCGCGGCAGCGGCGCCGGATCGGAGACGCACTCGGTGACGGCCTTGAGTAGGGCGACGGGGGTGTCGGTGCTGGCGGTGGCGTACCAGGCGGGGCGGTCGATGGAGGTGCCTGCCCACAGCTGCCAGCGGGCGTCGCGGGTGGTGAGCTCGGCTTCCGGGTCGAGGCGGCCGGTGGTGAACTCCAGTCCGGCGAGCCCGTCGGCGGACTCGATTGCGAAGACTCCCCAGCGGGGGTTGTCGATCTGCCAGCCGCGTTGGATGAGCGGGACGACCGCGAGGAACGGGTCGTGGTCCATGCTCTGGGCTCCGGGTGCGGCGAGGTAGGCGTCCGGGCCGTTCTCGTACGCCCCCGCGAGGGCGGTGGTGAACGCGGTCACGAACTCCGTCGGGCAGGAGTCGTTGAAGCAGGCGCCCCAAGTCGGCGGGCCGAAGGGGTCCTTGTAGGCGTTGATCCGCCACAGGCCGTCGTCCTCTCCTTCGGGGAGGTAGCCGAGGCGGACTTTGCGGTCCGGGGAGTTGATGTAGACGTTGCCGAGGTCGTCGTGCTCGAGGTCCCAGCCGAGTTCGAGGAGCGGGGCGAGCGCGGGATCGCCGATCCCGATGGAGCCGGCGAGATGGCGCGGGGAGACGTAGACGTCCCCGTCGATGTCGGAGCACAGGTCGGGCTCAAGGCTCATCGGACCGCCTGGGTGGTCACGGTGATCTCGTCGCCGGCTATGTCGAGGCGCTCGTTGACCTCGGCGGTGTCGCGGCCGGTGACGATGTAGAACCCGGCCCGGGCGGTGAAGAGGTCTCCGTGCGGGGGCAGGAGGATCGGGTCGCCGACCTGGCGGGTCCACTGCACCTGGCGCAGCCAAGGCGTATAGGCGGCGAACGGCTGGTTGATGTGGCGTTCGGTGAGGGTGCCGGAGGCGGCCGGGTAGATCATGCGGATGCCCGCGGCCTCGCGGCGGGTCGGGGTGAGGTCGGGGGTACGGCCGCAGGCGAGGTCGGCTGCGGCCTTGGGCAGGTCGATGCCGGTGGCGAGGCGGACGAGGTGGCCGATCATGTCGCCCCCGATGCGGGCGTTGACCTCGATCAGGCGGGGGCGGCCGTCGACCAGGCGCATCTCGACGTGCTGGACGCCGTCGGTGATGCCAAGGGCCTTGATCGCGGCGGCGGCGACCGGCGCGACCTGGGCGAGGATCTGGTCGTCGGGGTCGGCGGTGTGGCCGGTCTCCTCGAAGTACGGCGGCGGGCCGAGGCTCTTGCGGGTGACGGCGACGGCGGTGGTCTCGCCGTGGTGGGTGACGCACTCGACCGAGATCTCCGGGCCGTCGAGGTACTCCTCGACCAGGACCGCGGTGTCCTCACGGCTCTGGCCGGCACCGGCCAAGGCGAAGTCGAAGGCGTCGGGCAGCTGCTCGGGCCGGTCGATGCGGATCACGCCGATGCTTCCGGCGAACGCGGCGGGCTTGAGGACGGCGGGGTAGCCGATCGTCATCGTCGCCAGCCCGGCCTCCACCAGGGACCGTGCCTTCAACGAGGCGGCCGAGGGCACCCCGTGGCGGGCGAACAGGGTACGTGCGGTGGCCTTGTTGCGGCAGGCCCGCATCACCTCGACGGAGTTCGTGGGCAGTCCGAGCGCGCGGGCGAGGCGGGCGGTGGGAACGAGATGCCACTCCGTCCAGGTGACCACGCCGGCAAGTTCGTGGCGCTCGGCGAGGACGCGGCCGGCGGCGAGCAGGTCGGTGGTGCTGTCGAGGTCGGCGACGGCGTGGTCGACGATGTACGGCTTCTCCCACGACGGCTGGGTGCCGGTCAGCAGGACGACGTCGTACGCGGCGGCCACCTGCTCAAGGCAGTAGCCGCGATAGACCTCATCGCCCGGCGAGACGACGAGGAGGCGGGGGCGAGCAGACAAGAAGGGGCTTCTCCGTATCGGTAGAGGGCGGGACGGGGAGGTCAGGCGGCGCGGCGGCGGCGCAGCTCGAACGCGCCGGCCCAGCGGGGGTGGTCCTCGACCAGGCGGCGGGCGTAGAGGGCGGTGAAGTTGTTGTTCAGCCCGGCGACGCCGTGCGGGAGTTGGCGGCGCAGGTCCTCGAAGAGGTCCTTCACACCGACGCGGGTGGCGCCGGCGGCGAGGCGGCGCGCGGCCAGGCGCTCCAGGGCGCGGTACACGTGCGGGTTGTGTGCGTCGAAGGCGTGGAACTGCTCGGTGATGGTGCGACCGCGCGCAGGGTTCGAGCCGAGAGCGACAGCGGGCATGGGGTCTCCACAAGCTGGGGAAAGCGTGGCGGGGTCAGGCGTGCAAGGCGGGATCGGTGCGCAGGCGGGCGAAGGCGCAGAACAGCCCGAGTGCCTGCAGCGCGGCGCAGACGGTGATGACGTGGCCGAGTGCCTCGGGCGGGGTGAGCGCGGTCAGCACGCCGGCGACGGGGAAGGGCAGCAGGAGGATGAGGATGGTCACCGACAGGGTGCTGCCGAACTTCTCCGGCGGGATGAGGCGGGAGCGCAGGGTGCGCAGGACCACCGTCATGCCGCCTTCGCCCGCCATGAGGAGGGCGACGAGGATCAGGTAGGAGCGGTAGTCGGGGGCTTGGGCGGCGGCGAGACAGGCGATCGAGGCGAGGGCGGCGCAGGCGGCGCCGACCGGCCACAGGCCCAGGCGGTCGATCGCGAACCGGCAGATGGTGACGGCCAGGAGCGTCGCTCCGGCGGCGGCGGACCAGACCAGCCCGACGGCGGTCGTCGACTGCCCGAAGTGCTGGACGACGATCACGGGCCCGGCCGCCTGGAAGAGGCCCGTGGCCAGGTTGGACACAGTGAGCCCGGTCACGAGCCAGCCGAGCGCGGGCAGGGAGCGGATGGTGCGCCACCCGGTGAGCAGGCCGGCGTTCGTCTGCCCCTTGACAATTCGGGCCGGGGCGACGGGCGACGGGGGTGTGCGCAGGGCAAGCAGCGCGGCCAGCAGCGAGAGCGCGGTGATCACCGCGAGCATCTGCGGCGGGCCGGTGAGCAGGAGCAGTCCGGCGAGGGCGGGGCCGGTCAGGGTCGCGGTCTGGTCGATCCCGAGCAGAACGGCCTGGACCCGGTGGGCGCGTGCACCGGCCCGGCGGCCGGCGGCGGCCCCCGCGGTCTCGGCCGCGATGTAGCTGAACTCCGTGAGCACGCCGGTGGTCGCCGCGAGCGCCATCACGGTCACGCTCGCCACGATGCCGGACGGATGAAGGAAGAGAAGGACCGCGCCGGCGGCGAGGGCCAGCGCCCGCCCCAGCGAGGCGAGGTGGAAGACGACGGAGGCGCCGCGCCGGTCGACGACCGACCCGGCCCACCCGAACGCCGCCAGCCTCGGGATCCACTCCAGCGCGAACGCGGCGCCGGTCAGCGTGGCGGAGCGCGTGGTGGCCAGTACCAGGAGCGGGATGCCGTAGGTGGACATGGCGAACGCCAGGGCGTCCGCCGTACGCGGCAGGTAGATGCCGCCCACCAGCCCGGCGGTGTGGCGCGCGTGCCGGGGCATGACCGCTGCGCTCACGCGGCCGGCTCAGGCTCGGGCAGCGCGGTGACCTGCGGATTACTGGTCAGCCACTGGATCAGCAGGTCGCGGAGAACACTGAGGTCCCTCTCGCGCTCGGAGCCGGACAAGGGCCCGGTACTCGGGGAGGCGGAGCCCTCGGCCTGCTCGGTCGCGAGCGAGGCCGCCAGGAGGTCGAAGGTGTGCCGGACGCGGCTGCAGAAATCACTGACCGGCTCCGGACAGTTGTGGCGGCGGGCCCATCGGGCGGTCGCGTCGTAGAGGTCCGCCAGGGCCGAACCGGCCTCGGTGAGTTCCAGTCCGACGCCGGGTACGGACCGGACGAGACCATGGCCGCGGCCCGTCTCGACAGCACAGCGCAGGTGGTGCGGGGACAGGTCGTGGAGGATCCCGGCCAGCCGTCGCGGCGGTATCGCCCCGTTGTCGTCAATCTCGGTGATGAGCCGGACCAGCGGCGGCGACGCCAGCAGCACGATGGCCTTGTCCAGTTCGGCGGAGGTGAACAGGGTGGTCATCGGCGCGGGCCTCCCGCCGGGACGGCCGCCACCGGACGGGCGGGCGTGGCGTGGGAAAAGAGGTCGCGGTTGCGCCACGTCGGCCGGGACTGGTTGCTGACCCATCCCTTCGGCGCGGGCATCAACTGGGGATGCCCCCAGACCGGATGCTGGCCGGCCTTGCTGAGGGGCTGGCCGGCGGACCACGCGGACAGAGCTCCGAGAACGGGCCCCAGTCCGTCGCCCGCCGCGGACAGCCGGTAGGGCCGGCCGATCCCGTCGGTGTCGACCAGGCCGTCGGCCACCAGCTGCCGCAGCGGCGGGTAGACGTTGGTCCAGTCGCTGCTGGGCATGACCATCCTGGCCAGGGTTCGGCCGCTCGACTCCCCGCGCTGCTTGAGCGCCCACAGCAGGGCGGCGGCGTGCCGGCGGGTGAGCAGGATGAGGCTGTCCTCGACCTGTTCGATGGCGGGGAGCGGACAGTCCGGCTTCTCCAGGTGCTCCTCGGCCCAGGCGACGATCACCGGCAGCACCGGCAGCAGGGCGGCACCACGGTCGGTGTGGCCGTAGGTGACGTGCCGCGCGGTGTGTTCGGTGCGCTCGACGAGCCCGGCGTCGCACAGCGACTTGAGCTTGGGGTGGAGCTGGCCGTTCTGCAGCCAGGGCACCCGGGCCGCCAGCTCGCTGTAGCGCAGCGGCGGACCGGAGAGCGCCAGCATGATCCTTACGTTCCAGCGCGGAGTGATCATGGCGAGGGCCTCGGTGACCCGGGCGATGTCGGCGTCGGTGTCGGGAGGCAGAGCGGTGATGGCCAAGGGAGGGACTCCTGGGAAGTGAAGAGGGATTCGCCTGCGGGTCAGCGGCTTCGGGGCGCGCTTGGGGCCGGGCGGGGCGGAGCCGGTACGGGCGGCGCGGAGGCCGGCGGGGAGGGTGCCGGGGCCGAGGTACGGGTCAGGCTCTGCAGAACTGCGGCGGCCGACTTGGTCTGGGCGTCGCGGGTGGCGACGGCTTCGGCGAGCCGGCGGGCGCCGTCGAGGAGGTGGGAGACCTCGTGCCGGTCGATCTGCCGGTCCGGGTTCAGGAGCCGGGCGATGTGCTCACGGTGGAAGTCGATGCTGCGCTCGGCGAGGGCGAGGTCGGTGTGCATGCCGAGCAGGGCGGAGAGCATCCCGGGCGGCTGGTCTTGGGCACAGGCTTCGAGGTCGGCGAGCGGAGCGCCGTACAGTTCCTCGATCCGTCCGGCTATCTCGGTGGACGTGGGATGGGGCAAGCGGGGGCTTTCACGGTCGGCGGGGCCGGGCCGCCCCGGCATGCGGAGGTGCCGGGGCGGCAGGCGGGGCCAGGGTGGTGGTGGCCCTGAGCTGGGTCATGCGGACGGGCCGGGGTCGCTGGTCGAGCGTGGGCATGGTGCGCAGCAGCTCGCCGAGCGCGGTGCGGTAGCCGTCGCGGGCTTCGAGCGCCGCCTCCAGCCACTGCGAGTCGAAGCGGAGCTGGTCCGCCGACAGCTCGCCCATGTCGCGGTCCGGCCGCATGTCCGCGTGGACGCGGTCGCGGACGCGGGCGACCTGTTCCTCGGCCAGGGCGAGGAAGGAGCGCAGTTCCATGGCCCGGGCGAGCGCGGGAGAGGCATCGGGGCCGCATGCCGCCTCGTGCAGCTCGGAGACGGGGGCGCCGAAGACGTCCTGCAGCTCGCTGTCCATGGTGCTGGTCTTGATTCGCACGCTCACCGCAGGGCCCTTGCCGCTCGGGCCACCGCCGGCGCGGGTACTCCCGCAGGCGGGCGAGCCGGGCTGGTCTGCACCGCCGGTCCTGTTCGGGAACGGAGGCGGGCGAGGCGTTCGGCGGCGGGACCCTTCTTGCCCGGACCGTCCGGGTTGAGGAGCCACCGCACGACCAGGGCCCGGCCGTCGCGGGCGGTGACGGCCGCGTTCACACGGTGGGCGAGGTCCATCGTCGGGTCGTCGACCTCACTGGGCTGGGTCTGCAGTGCGGCGAGGAGTTCGTCCTCCGCGCGGTCGAGCACCGCCTGGGCGTCGAGAAGCAGACCGTGCCACTTGACGATGTCGGTGACGTAGGGGTTCGTGGCCGGATCGTCGGTGACCACGGCCTTCAAGTGCTCCATGCTCGTTCCGAGATGGGCTTCGATCCGTGCGGTGACCACGCCTACGACGTCTTCACCGACGTCGGGTATGTCGTCAGACAAAGGGAAAGGTTTCCTTTCCGGAAGGCGATACCGGAGGGGAAGGTGGGGAGTTCGCAGGCGTCCCGGTAGCTCAGCCGGTGGGACGGGAAGGGCGCGAGTGCAGCTCTCAGTCGAGGCACATGCGGACGTCGCGATAGACGTACGTGCCGGAGACCCAGCCCTTGACGCCCGTGGTCCTGTCCGTGATGTAGAGCCAGTTGCCGCTCTTCTGGTGCACGGTGAACTTGTGGCTGCGGTAGAGGATGCCGAGGGCGGTGGAATTCGTGGTGGCCTTCGACCGGATGGTGACGGCCGCGGTGTGCACCTCGTACGGCAGCGGCGGCAGGTCGTAGCAGCTGGTCGCGAGGGCCGTGGGAGCGACCGCGGGTGCCGCGCTGGCGGTGGTGGCGGACAGCACCGGCAGGGTGATGGCGCCGAGCATCGCCGCGGTGATGGCAATCCGGGTGGAGCGCATGCGGAAGAGACCTCCGTAAAGGCATAGGGATGAGATGGGGGTGGCCGCTGCGGGCGTCGTCCCGGCGGCTGCACTAAGAGTCCGGAGAATCGCCGGTTTGGCTAACCGGCGATCGTCGGCTATGTTTCGCCGCTCTCGTCGGGGGTGGTGCTCAGCGCGAGCGGCCGGGCGGGTGTGCGGCAGGGGCCTTGGGCAAGCCGGCCGGGCGGGTGGCTGCGGCTGCCGGGCGGACCGGCGGGAGGGGCGCGGCCTCGCCGTCGAGCCGGCTGTAACACCAGCGCAGGGCCTCGGCCTGGGTGGCGAAGCCGCCCTCGCGCAGGGTGTGGGTCCATGCGTCGGTGTCGACCTCTTCGACCAGGACGCGGAACGGGCTGGGGGCCCGCTCGTCCAGGGCGCGCAGCGCGACGACGGTGACCATGTCGTCCGGGTCGTCGCGGGTGTAGGAGTAGCCCATGGCGTAGTGGTCGCCGTCGCCGGCGAGACGGCGTTCCAGTGCGCGCGTCGTCTCGTCCGCCGCCGGTGGCCCCAGCTCGGGGTCGAGGACGATGGCTTCGGGCGGGCAGCCACGGTGGATGAGCCAGGACTGCGCCATCGCGGGCAGCGGCAGCCGTTTCCCCTCGAAGGTGAACGTCCGCTTCTGCCGGTCGCGTTGAAGGTGCAGGGCCATCAGCTGCGGCATACCGGGGATTCCCCAGGTGACGGATCCGTCGAACAACACGTAGTAGCTGTGCACGCCATCGGCGGAGTGGTGCTCGGCGAGCGGGGTGAGCATCTCCTCGACTCCGACCTGGCGATCGAAGTCGAGGAGGACCTCTTCGTCGGCGTCGAAGTCGTCCAGGCCGAAATCAACGACGGGGATGGACTTCCTGGCGGGCGCGGGTTCGGTGGAGGACAACAAGAGCCTTTCGGTGGGATCAGCGCCGCCGAGCCGGGGTGGACGGCCATGCCCCAGGCCGGGCCGGGGGCTTTGTCACCTGCGTGGTGGTGGGCGCCCGGCGGGCGGCGAGCAGCGCGGCGCGGCCCGCATCGGTCAGAGCGACCGGCTGGCCGGCGTGCAAGGGGTGGCCGGTATCCCGGACGACCAGGCCGGCGTCCTCCAGCTTCCGCACCTCGGCATAGGGGATGCGGGTGCCGGAGGCGACGGTCACGGACAGCCGGCCTGTCAGCAGGTGCTCATACAGCTTGGCTCCGCCGGCGATAGCGAGCAGTGCCGCCTGGTCCTCGGTCGTGAGCGTTCCTTCCCCGCGCGCCGGTGCTGCTGTGACGGCCTCGATGGGTTCCAGGGCCGCGAGCACCTTGCGGGCGGCGGCGTCACGTTCACCGGCGGCCTCCTCCATCTGGTCCACGGCACGGTCGACGCGCTCGAACCAGGCGGTGTCGACGGGGAACTCGCCGCTGGAGAGGCGGTTGAGGAGCTTGAGGTAGAACGTGACGCTGGTCTGCGCCTGGGCCAGCTCGCGGTGCCGGTCGACCAGATGGGCGTGCGGTTCGTCGAGGACACCGCGGTCGCGCAAGGCCCACAGGGTGTCGACGTCATGGCCGGTGACGGCTTCGATGCGGTGGTCGAGCGGAGAAACCGCACGCCGGCCTGCCGCCGGCGCGGGTTCAGGGGGCATAGGCGACGCTCCACGGGTTCAGCGAATGTGATGGTGCGCGGGATTCTGCGCAGGGCGAGGCAGGCCCGGCATGCCGGAGAGCGGCGGACCGGGCCGGGGGACGGGAGCGCGGGTGGTCAGCTGCGGGGAGCGGGAGCGTGCCGCGTGGGTGCGGGCGCTCAAGGGCCGGCGCGTCATCCCCAGGCGGCGGCCGACCTCGTCGTAGACGTCGTTGCCCGCGCGCGGACGGACCGCGACGACGTGGATCTCCCGCTGATGTGTGGAGTCCGCGGGCGCGGGGCGGAGCCCGTAAACGACGCGCCAGTCCTTGCGTGCGTCCACGAACAGCTTGCGGTAGCCCTCCAGGTCTCCGGTGAGGCGCAGTCCGAAGCGCTGGGCGTTCACGACTTCCTGCAGGTAGGAGAGGGTGAGGTCGCGGATGTCGCCGGGCGCCTGCAGGAGGTCGGTCAGAGCACGGGGGTCGAAGCTCAGGCCGAAGGCCGGCTGTCCCGCGCTCATGACGTCGGCTCGTCCGGCTCCGCGGCACCGGCGGGCTGCGCTGCGCTCGCCGTTTCCGTACGGGCGGACGGCGGCGGGCCGGGCAGCAGGCGGTGCGCGGGCCGGTCGGGAGACGTCATGCAGGCCGACAGCGGGCCGCCGGGCGCGCGGATCGCCGCGATGGCGTGGGTGAGGAAGTCCCGGTGCCACACGAACATCCCGGCCAGGCCGGCGTCGGGTTCCTTGTGCTGCTGGTAGGCGAGCCACAGGGCATGCAGCCAGGCCACGACGTCGTCGTGCTCCTGCCACTGCAGGCACCAGGGCGCCGCGGTGGTGACCTCCGCCCCGTAGACGGGGAGGAGGAAGTCGTCCACCCAGTCCGACAGGGCGTCCAGCTCGTCCTCGCGCTCCTCCCCCGCGAGTTCCAGGATCGGGCGGGGCTCCGGCGGCGCTGCGGGAGGCCCCCCGCCGAACCCGGGCATGCCGAACGCGGCGAACGGCGATCGGTCCGGGGCCGGAGCGGAGGAGAGGTGGTCGAGCTGCCGGGCCTGCTGTTCCGACTGCTCCATGAGCCGCCGGACGCTCGCCTCGATTCCCTCCAGCTGCGGGTCCGGAATGCGAACCGGCTCCAGCATCCCGCCGTCCGCGGGTTCTGTGGATTCGGGCATGAGAAGTACGGCCTCCTATGAGACACGGATGGCGGCGCACAGACCGGCCGGCGAATGACGAACACGCTGGCGGGGTGGAACCGCAAGGGACTGGAAAAGAGAGCCGGTGGCCCCCGAGGGCAGCGCAGTTGACGCTCTAGACGGCGAGAACCACGTCGTCCTGCGTCAGGGTCCCGCGGACCGTCTCGGTGAGCCGGTCGGCCGCGATCGACGCATAGTGCGCGGTCTTCTCCACCCCGATGAAGTCGCGGCCTTCCAGCAGGGCGGCGACGCCGGTGGAGCCGGAGCCGGCACAGAAGTCGAGCACCGTGCCGCCCGGCGGGGCGATCTTGACCAGATCGCGCATCACCTCGACGGGCTTCTGGGTGATGTGCTGGCGCTTCGCTCCCGAGGGCTGCGAGGCGCTATACATGCCCGGCAGGTAGACAGGGTTCCGGGAGCCGTCGATCGCCCCCTTTGACGCCCAGACGATGAACTCACAGTTCTGCGTGAACCGGCCCTTCTGCGGCCTGGCCTGCGGCTTGTGCCAGGCGAGCACCCCGCGCCACAGCCATCCGGCCGCCTGGATCGCGTCCGTGGTGACGGGGAGCTGGCGCCAGTCGGTGAACAGCAGCGCGGTGCCGCCCTCCTTCGTCAGGCGGTGGGACTCGGTCATGATCTGCGTCAGCCAGAAGCCGTAGGACCGCTGGTCCATGTTCTCGCCGGTGAAGTCCGGCAGGGCGTGCTGGGCGTCGGCGGAGGTGTACTTCGCCCTGGCGGAGCGGGTGGTGCGCTCCTTCGCGGTCCTCCCGCCGCTGTTGTACGGCGGGTCGGTGATGACGGAGTCGACGCAGTCGTCCGGCAGACCGG
The DNA here is from genome assembly GCF_053601115.1 of Streptomyces sp. NPDC004788. Lineage (NCBI taxonomy): Bacteria > Bacillati > Actinomycetota > Actinomycetes > Kitasatosporales > Streptomycetaceae > Streptomyces > Streptomyces sp. NPDC004788. Next base: position 58,016 of record NZ_JBSGBF010000021.1, on the reverse strand, counting down.
CAAGGACGCTGAGGGCATCACCGTGGTGCTGGGAAAAAGGCAAAGAGGAACCCCAATTCGGGTGGAAGCACGGAGGGAACTGCCCGTCGCGCAAAAGGAGTCCTCGCGGGCCGAAGGTGGGCATGCAGAAGCCCAGGGCCGCAGACCGAGGAGGGCGAGGGGAGTCCAAAAACTGTAGAGGCGAAAACGCCGACGACCAAGAAGTGCATGGAAGAGGTGCCGGATTCCGGCACCTTCCGCGCCACTTTTTGGTCAGCCGCCAATTCGCGCCTACTGTTTTTGAACCGCTCGGCGCACACCGCCGCTGGCTCCTCCCCTGCCCTTCCTCACGGAGGTTTCCCCTGCCCCGGCACACCTAGCTCACGGCCCGGCCGCATGGAGCGAGCGGCAACTCGCCCGCGCCGGACCGTACCAATCGCCCACCCCGGCTGCCGCGCCCTTCCGACACGCCTCGCGCACGCGGCACACCGGACACCGCACCCCGAAGGACACGTCCATGACGTCTCGCTATCCACCCCTGCCCGAAACCGCTGACCCGCGAGCCATCCGAACCGGTTGAAGGCGCTCGCCGCCGGTATCGGCGCCGTCTTCCTCTCCCCGCTCCTGATCGCCGGCACCGGCATGACGCTGGCCGCCTCCGCCGAAGCCGCGCAGACCACCCGCTCCGTCAGCAACTGCCTGACGGACATCGACGCCGGCAAGGTCGCCGACCAGGTCACCAAGATCCTCGACGGGGCGTCCGGCGAGGATGTCCACGTCGAGGGCCTGGACCTGCCAACCGAGCAAATCCCCCACGCCCAGACGATCGTGGCCACCGGCATCAGCCTCGACGTCCCGAAGAAGGGGCAGATCATCGCGCTCGCCACGGCGATGCAGGAGTCGCGGCTGCGCAACCTCAACTACGGGGACCGCGACTCGCTCGGCCTGTTCCAGCAGCGCCCTTCGCAGGGCTGGGGCACCGCCCAGCAGATCCGTGACCCGGTCTACGCGAGCGAGCGCTTCTACAAGGCTCTTCTCGCCGTGGACGGCTGGCAGCAGATGACCGTCACCCAGGCAGCCCAAGCCGTCCAGAAGTCCGGCTTCCCGGACGCATACGCGCAGTGGGAGCCGTTGGCGACCGCCCTGCAGAAAGCCATCGCCGCCACCTTCCCCGGTAACTCGGAGGGCCCCGGCGACGAGACCGGTGACACCGCCTCCTCGAGCTGCAGCACGCAGGACGGGTCCCAGTACGGGCCGATCCCCGAGGGTGCCGTCCCGAAGGGCTACTCGATCCCGAAGGACGCCGACCCGCGCGCCCGAACAGCGATCGACTGGGCGATGCACCAGCTCGGCACGATGTACCAGTGGGGCGGCTCGTGCACGGCCGCACACGGTCCTGATCCGATGGGCCGCTGCGACTGCTCCAGCCTGATGCAGCAGGCGTACGCCAAGGCCGGCATCCAGCTCACTCGTACCACGTACACGCAGGTCAACGAGGGCAAGGCCGTCTCCGTCAAGGCGCTCAAGCCCGGCGACCTGATTTTCAGCCGCGGCACCGCGGCCCGTCCGGAACACGTCGGCATGTACATGGGCGAGGGGCTCGCGATCGAGGCCCCGCGCACCGGCAAGCCGGTGCGGATCACGCCGCTCAAGGACTGGGACGTCCTCGCCGCCCGCCGCGTCGTCTGACGCCGGCCCCTTCTCACGCCGCTCGCGCGCGCCCCCTCCCCTTTCTCTTCACCTCCGCCCGGGCCCGCTCGGCCTGCGCACGCAAGGAGCCCCGCCACACCCATGCCCCTCCCCCTCGCAGACCACGTCATCCAGCTCGCCTTCGACCCTGGGATCTCGCCCAAGGGCGGCGGCCTGCCCGGACTCTCCGTGCTGAAGAACGTCGTCAACTCGATCAACATGTTCGGGATCATCGCCGTCGTCGGTGCCCTCGCCGTCTCGCTCGGCGTGTGGGCCTGGGGCCACCACACCGGTGGCCACCAGGCCGAGGCCAACGGCAAGAAGGGCGCTGTCGTTGCGGCCGGCGCCGCCCTCGGCCTCGGCGCAGCCAACGGGATCGTGAGCTTCTTCTCGGCCCTCGGGTCGCAGGTCCAGTGATGCAGAAACGATTCCCCTCCCTTTCGCTGTCCTCGTACGGCGCCGGCTGGTCCGCCAACCGGCGCATCGCGATCGTCGCCGCCACCGTCGCCGTCCTCCTGGCTGTCGCCACGGTCGTCGCCTGGCTGTCCGGCGGCAACAACGGCCACCAGGTGCCGGACTCCGCCGCTCCGGCCCCGGCGTCGAGCACGTCCTCCTCGGAGGCCGCCCCGAAGCCCGCGGCCGGATCCGGGTCCGTTCCGCATCCCCCGCGGATCGCCGAGCCGGTCGCCTACGCCAAGGCCGCGGCCCAGATGCTGTGGTCCTACGACACCCGGGCCACCAGCCGCGACCAGCAGCTCGCCGGGATGCGGGCGTGGATGACCAGCGAGACCAAGTACGCCGACTGGGCCTCCGTCCTCGGACAGGTGCCCGATCCGGTGCTGTGGTCGCGGATGGCCGACCAGGACCAGAACGCCACCGGAACGGCCCTCGAAGGCCACTACCCCGGCGCGTTCAAGCAGGCTCTGACCGAGGACCCCTCCGCGATCACGAAGGCGTACATCTACGTCGTCACCGTCAACGGCAAGCAGCAGATCGCCTGGAAGAACGGCGGCGCCGGGGCCGAGGCGCGCGCCGTGACCCTCGCCGTGCAGTGCCGGCCCAGCCACGACTGCTCTCTCGCCGCCATCGCTCCGAGCGTCACGCAGTGACCCGCGCCTGACATAAGAAAGGAGGAGTAACTCCTCGTGGGTTTCTGTGACTTCCCCCTGGCGGACAAGCTGTGCGCCGTCGGCGACGCGGTGGACTTCGCCTCCAACCCCGGCAAGGCGATCGGCGACTGGATGGCGAAGTCGGCAGGCGAGCTCGCCGCTGCTGCCGCCGACCTGGCCGCCGAGGCCGTCGACACCACCACCAAGGTGGACCTGAACGCCGGATGGTTCCGCGACAACTACGAGATGCTGCTGCCGCTGGGCCTGGTCCTGCTGGTCGCCACGTTCTGCGCGCAGCTGGTCCGGGCCGCCGTCCGCCGCGACGGACAAGCCCTGACCCAGGCGTTCACCGGCACCATGGGCGGCGTCCTGTTCGCCTTCTGCGCCATCGCCTTCACCACGGTCGCCGTCGAAGTCGTCGACGCGATCTCCGACGGCCTGTTCAAGGCCGCGAAGCTGGACATCGCCTCAGCCGTGCGGCGCATCGTGAAGGTCAACCAGATCGGCGCCCTCGCCGGACTGGGCTGGCTCGTACCGGTCGTCGCCGGCCTCGGTGCCGCGATCGGCGCGATCCTCTACTGGTGCGTGATGATGGTCCGCAAGGTGGGCATCCTGGTCATGGTCACCCTGGCGATCTTCGCCTCCGCCGGAGGCGGCTGGGAGGTCGCTCGGCGCTGGCGCCGGGGCTGGATCGAGGCCACCGCCACCCTCGTGGTCAGCAAGCTGCTGATGACCGTGATCTTCGTGCTCGGCATCGCCGCCATGGGCCGGACGGAGGCCAAGGACGGTGTGGCCGCTCTCGCCGACGTCATGGCCGGCATCGTCATCATGGTCCTCGTGCTGCTGTGCCCGTACGCCGTTTTCAAGTTCGTGCACTGGGCGGCCGAGGGCACGGACGGCGAGTCCATCCACCGGGCCGGCGGCGCCGGAGCCCAGATCGCCAAGGCACATGCCGAGAAGGCCGCCCGGAAGGCCGCCGCAGCGGCGGCCACCGCCGGAACCGGTGGTGCGGCAGCCGGAGCGAGCGCCGCCCCGCAGGGCCCGTCCGCGGCTGGTGGCGGTGGTTTCCCCGGCGACATCGCCTCCCACCCGACCGGCGCAGGTGGAGAAGGCAAGGAAGGCTCGTCGAGCGGCGGAACGGGCGTCTCGCCCGGTGGTGATGCCATCAAGTCCGGTCTGGAGAAGGCCGTCCAGCCCGCGCCGACGAGCGTGTCCGCCGACACCAGCGGCCAGGTGGGCGGCAGCCCGGGGCAGGGCGGTTCCGGAACGAACCGCGCCTCCGGCCAGGGCGGCGGATGGCAGTCCACTCCGCCGACCACGACCCCACCGCCGCAGGGCGCATCCCCGTCCTTCGGCCCACAGAACGCCACGTACGGCGGGGCGGCCTCACCGCCGCCGCCTCCGGCCGGCCTCTGATCCCCTGCCCGACTACCGGGGGCGGGACGTGCACGCCACCTCCCGCCCCCGGGTTCCACCCGCGTCCCCAGGACCCGTCCCTTGACTGATCTCTCCGTCGCCCCGGTCACGGTGAAGTTCCCGCACCGGTCCCGCCGCGGCATCCTCCTCGGCCTCTCCCTGCCCCAACTGGTCCTCGTCTCCGCCACCCTGGCCCTGCTGCTGATGACGGTGGTCTCCACCGGACTGCTCGGCGCCGTCGCCCTGACTCCCCTGTGGGCGGCCTCCGGTGCGCTCGTCGCGATCCGCCGGCACGGCCGCTCCCTCATCGACTGGATGCCGATCGTCGCCCGCCACGCCCACCGCCGCCGCACCGGCCAGACTCTCTGGCTCGCCCGTCCCGTCACCCGCCCCCGGCAGGACGGCGTCCTGCACCTGCCCGGCAGCGCTGCCTCCCTCAAGGTGGTCACCCCCGGCGACTCCGCCAACGGCGCCGCGGCCGTGCACGACCCCCACCAGCAGACGCTGACCGCCATCGCCCGCGTCACCTCCCGCGCCTTCGCCCTCCTCGACCCCGCCACCCAGAACCACAACGTGACCAGCTGGGGACGCGCGCTGGCGAGCATCGCCCGCAGCGGGCACATCGCCACCGTGCAGGTCCTGGAACGCACCGTCCCCGACAGCGGCGACACCCTCACGCGCCACTGGACCCAGAACGGACAGCCCCAGGCCCCGGTCGCTGGCCAGATCTACTCCGAGCTGGTCGCCTCCGCCGGTCCCGCCGCCGCCCCGCACGAGACGTACCTCGCCATCTCCCTCGACCTGAAGGCCGCCAAGCGGCTCATCGCTCAGGCCGGCGGGGGCTTGCCCGGAGCGTTCACCGTCATGGAGCAGACCACCGCCTCCATCGCCCAGGCCGCCCGCACCGCCGGCCTCCAGGTGACCGGATGGCTCAGCTCGCGGGAGATCGCCGCCGTCATCCGTACCGCCTACGACCCGAAGGCCCTCGGCGCACTCCAGCAGTGGTCCGAGACGGGCCGCGCCGAGGCCGACCCGGCCGCCGCCGGGCCCGTCGTCCAGGTCGAGGAGTACGACCGGATCGCCACCGACAGCGCACGGCATGCGACGTACTGGGTGGAGAACTGGCCGCGCACCGAGATCGGGGCCGGATTCCTGCACGGGCTGATGTTCACGGCCGGCGTGCGGCGCAGCCTCTCCCTTATATACGTGCCGCAGGGGCTCGAGTCCGCGCTGCGGGACGTCCAGCGGAAGAAGGCCGCGATCATCGCCGACGCCAACGAACGCGCCCGCCGGGGACAGGTCGACAGCGAGGAAGACTCCGTCGAGTACGCCGACGTCAAAACCCGCGAACGCCAGCTCATCGCCGGTCACGCCGACGTGGCGCTCACGGGTCTGATCACCGTCACCGCCGAGACCGACGCCCTCCTGGACGCCGCCTGCGCGCAGATCGAAACCCACGCCGTCACCTCGGGCGTCGACCTGCGCCGGCTCAACTACCAGCAGCCGGACGCCTTCGCCCTCAGCGCGCTCCCGCTCGCCCGGACCGCCCTGTGACCCAGGCCCGCCCCGGTCCTGCTGGCCCCCTCCGATCGTCTGCGGCGGACCCCCCGTCGCCACCCCTGCCTTCCGGCAGGAAGGACCACCTTTGACTTCCCCCGCCCACCCGGCCGACGCCCACCCCTATCTCCGCGCCGCGAACGCCGGAGTACGCCACCACACCCGCGCACTGGCACCGTCGGACACGGGCCCGCCCCCGCCGGCGGACCGCCTGCACCTCGACGTGCTCCACGCCCACCTCACCACCGTGCTCCAGCTCCTCGACCGCCTCGCCGAGACCACCCGGCCACCGCACCCGGCAGCCGGCCGTCATCTGGCCGCCGCTCACACCCACCTGTGGCAGTCCGCCAGCGAAGTCCACGCCGCGTTCCACCTGCTGCCCAGCAGCACGACGGCGGGCACCGAGTCGAGCATGTGCCGTCCAGAGCGGCTGCCCGAGGGACCGCCCGTGCTGACCATCTGCCAGCGCCACCTCGCCGCCGGCCACGTCGTCCGGCGCAAGACCACCCCCACCGACCTCCGCGCGCACACCACGGCCTGCGCGCGATGAGCACGACCCGCAGAAACGAGGGCCTCCGATGAGTCACCGGCCCGCCCGCCGCGCCCGCCGCGCCTCCGCCTCTCCTCTGTTCACCCCCCACGGCACCGACCGGGCCAGCCGAAAGGCCGCTCGCCGGCAGCTCGCCGAAGCCGCCGCCAAGGCCCGCGCGGAAGCCAGCGCCCACGAGGCCGAGACCACATCGGCCGACCACGAGACACCGGCCCCGCTCTACCCTCCGGGCGGACGCCCCGGCCCCGCCTCCGCCCGCCACAACCGGCTCAAACTCCCCGCCCACCGCATGACCACCGCCGTGGCCGCCGGCGCGTATCCGTTCCTCGCCGAAGGCGGCCTCGGCGCAGAAGGCATCTACATCGGGCGCGACGTCCACGCCGAGGCGTCCTTCGTCTTCGACCCGTTCGCGCTGTACGGCAAGGTCGAGGGCTTCACCAACCCGAACCTCCTCCTGGCCGGCGTCATCGGCCAGGGCAAGAGCGCGCTGGCCAAGTCCTTCGCGCTGCGCTCGATCGCCTTCGGGTACCGCGTCTACGTCCCGTGTGACCCGAAGGGCGAGTGGACACCGGTGGCAGAGGCCCTCGGCGGACGGTCAGTGGCCCTCGGGCCCGGACTGCCCGGCCGGCTGAACCCGCTCGACGCGGCCCCGCGCCCCGCGGGCGTCTCGGAGGCCGACTGGGTCGGCGAGATCCGCAAGCGGCGCCTGCTCCTGCTCGGCTCCCTCGCCCGAACCGTCCTGGGCCGGGACCTGATGCCCATGGAGCACACCGCCCTGGACATCGCCCTGGACGCCGTCGTCAGCCACGCTGCCGCCACCGGCCGCACCCCGCTCCTAGGCGACATCGCCGCGACCCTCAACGATCCCCGGGCGCTCGACGAGGCCGCCGGGATCATGTCGGGGCAGCTCGGCGACGCGGCCCGAGACCTGGCCCACGCGATGCGGCGCCTGGTCCACGGTGACCTCGCCGGGATGTTCGACGCCCCCTCCACCGTCGCCTTCGACCCGAACGCGCCGATGCTCACCATCGACCTCTCCCGGCTCGGCGGCTCCGGAGACGACACGGCCCTCGTCCTGGCCATGACCTGTGCGTCCGCCTGGATGGAGTCCGCCCTCTCCGACCCGAACGGCGGCCGGCGCTGGATCGTGTACGACGAGGCATGGCGCCTGATGCGGCACGTTGGCCTGCTGCAGCGGATGCAGGCCCAGTGGAAGCTCTCCCGCGGCCTCGGTATCGCCAACGTCCTGGTGATCCACCGGCTCTCCGACCTGCTCACCGCCGGCGACGCCGGATCACAGGGCCGCGCGCTCGCCGAGGGCCTCCTCGCCGACTGCTCCACCCGCATCATCTACCGCCAGGAGAACGACCAGCTCCAGGCCGCGGCCTCCCTGCTCGGCCTCACCTCGGTCGAGATGGACGCCATCGCACACCTGAACCGCGGCCGGGGCCTGTGGAAGGTCGCCGGACGATCATTCATCGTTCAACACCTTCTGCACAGCCACGAGCTGACGCTCTTCGACACCGACGCCCGAATGCACTGAGCCCTCCGCGTGCTCACGCCAGCCGACCAGCACCTTCTGGGCAGCTCGTCCACCGTTCTGGGGATACGTCCTGCGCCCGTCCGGCGTCGAGGTGTTCCCCACGATGTACGCCACGTCCGGCCCCGTCGTCGACTGGGACGCCAACCCTCTCACTGACTTCGGCAACCCCGCCTCCTGGCCCATCGTCACGCCGGCCCGCTCCCCAGCGCCGTCCACAGCCTCCCCCCTTCCCGCAACGCCGGGCACGTCCCGTACGGCCGCCCGTCGCTGACCGCCCCGCCCCCACTCCGAACACAGGAGCCCTTCGCTGTCCGTCCCGCAGATCACCGTCGTCATCGCCACCCAGCTCCGCCCCGAGCGCCTGCCCTACCTGGAGGAGATGCACGCCAGCCTTGCCCGGCAGACCGTGCCGTGGGAAGCCGTCCTCGTCCTTGACGGGGCCGACCCGCAGCTGCTCCCCAGTTCGGTTGCAGCCGACCCGCGCATCCGGCCCCTCGTTCTGCCGCGTCCGGTCGGTGCCGCCTGCGCCCGCAACCTCGGCCTGACCCAGGTCCGTACGGAGTTCGTGAACTGGGCCGATGACGATGACCTCTTCCCCGACTGGAGCCTGGGCCTGCGTCTGGAAGCCTTCACCGACCGGCTCGGGTGGGTCGCGGGATACAGCGAAGACTGGCTGCCGGACGGTACGACTCGCCTGTGGAAGTGCCCCACCCCGCCCGGCTACCACGCGGCCGGCGACGTGATCACTTACTGGCCGCGCCCCGAGGACACCATCCCGATCGGACCGACCACGATCCTCGCCCGCACCCGCCTCGTACGCGCAGCCGGCGGCATGGGCGGACTCGTCCAGGGCGAGGACTACATGGCGGCCGTGGGCACCTCGAACCTCGCTCCCGGAGTCCTGCTCCCGGTCCCCGTGTACCGGTACCGGAAGTGGGGCGGGCAGATGACGGCCCAGCGCGGGTACGACCAGCTGGAGGCGGCGGCCCGCAATCACGCCTGGCAGTACGGCCGCAGCCTTCGCTCCATCCTGGACAGCCGCGCGGATCCGGTCCACGGCTGACACGCGGGACGCCCCGTTGCCCCAGCGGGGCACGGGCGTCGTCGGCATCACCACGGACGAGAGCACCCGGGCGGGGACGGACTTCCTGCCGGACGAAGGCGGCGTCGGACGCCTGTCGACAGGTGTCCGACGAGGCCGCCGTCGTCGCCCTCATCCGCCGTACGGCCCACCGGCAACGAGCCCTCCCTCCGCCATGCCGGCCTGCGCGCGCCATCGTCACCGGCTCTCGCTCCTCCCGCCCCGCTGAGCCCTTCGCGCTGCCCGTTCTGCGCAACAGCCGCTGATCAGCTCCACCACCGACCTGTGAGGAGAATCCCGCCCCTTTGCAACCCGGCACCCACTTCGCCTTCGGTACCCACAAGGACTACGGCTTCGTCGCCTCCTTTACCGCCTCCATGCCCGCGCACCTCGCCCACTGGTTCCTGGAGCGCGAGCAGTTCGAGCCCGTCCCCGGGCAACCGCGGCTGTTCCGGCTCGTCGAACCCGAGAACGACGGCCCCCGCCGCACCCGTCAGGCCGTCCACGACCTGCGGCGACAGGGCTACACAGTGCACGCCGACATCGCTCTCGACCCCGCCGCATCGGCCGGCCCGCCGCGCCCGGTCCACCCGAACGGACTGCAGGAGCGGCGCAGCAGGCTCGCGCAGGCCGCCGCCGGCCGAACCACACAGCGCGCCGCGCCACCCACCACCTCCCCGCCGACCACCCGGCCGATCCCGCCAAGGCCCACCTACGCGCCCACCGTCCACCTGACGGCCGCAGGCGGCGGGCGATCCCGATGACACCCGGAAGCAGCCTCGCCGACGGGGCCCGCAACTTCCGGCTGCGGATGGCGGTCATCGACCGCGAGACCGAGACCGCGCTGGACATGACCCGCGACCGCTACGGACGCACCGTCCACCCAGACGCCGCCGCAGATGTACGGGCCCACCGCGACAAGGCGGCCGTCGAGGCGTACACCACGTACCTTGCGCCGTGCGCCGACGCCCTGCTCGACACTGCCCGCCGTACGCTCGACGAGCTGCCGCCCGCCCGCCACCTGGCGGGGTGGCGGACCGTGCTGGACAGCCTGGCCGCCTCCACTGCCTCGATCCGCCGAGTGATCGACCGGCCGACCGCCCCCGGCCCCGGGGGCGAGCGCGTCCAGTACAAGGCTCTGTGGCCGCACCTCACCGCCTGGGCTGACCACGGCTTCATCGCCAGTCACCTCGCCGACCTCGACCAGCGCCAACAGCACAAGGCCCCGCTGACCGGCGAAGAGCAGCAGATGTGGACCGAGCTGGCCCGAGCAGCGCAGAGGCGGGGCGAACTGCAGCTCACCGAGTCCTGGTACGCCGCGGACGGACAGCCGATCACCCTCGCCTACCTGGTCGAGAACGACGACTCGACGGTGGTCGCGCTGAGAGGCGACCCGGACACACCGGGCTGGCAGGTGATCGGCCACTACGCCCATGAATACGAAGCCGGACAGATCCTGCCCGCCGCAGTTCCGCCCGGTGTACTGCGGGCCGATGTCTCCGAGTTCAACCGGGCCGCGCCCGCGCCCGAGGTGACGCTGCAGGAACTCATCCGGGACATCGTCGAGGCCCAGCACGCCGGTGACGCGTCCAACGCGCTCCTCACCGCCACCCAACGCGGCCACGACGCGGGCCCGATGGCCCGCCTCCAGGAACTCCTGGAAACCGGCGCCCAGTTCGCCGGTGCGCTGGAGACCGTGCAGGGCCGTCAGATCGCCGCCCGGCTCGCCGCACTCGGCCGCCAGGTCGAGTTCCTCACCCGCGAAGTCGAGGAGGCAGCCGAGGACCTCGGCGCGACCGTCGCCGTCCTGCCGCCGCACCGCACTCCCGTACCGCGCTTCCGCCCCGGCCCTGCCGTGGACACCGCACCGCCCACGCCGCCACCTCGCAGCAGCACGGCCGCCCACCACCGCTGAGGCGTCGCCTCCTCCGAGAGAAAGCCCTTCTTGTCCCTGACCGCACCCCCGGCCCCGGCACCGCGCATCACCTACGGCGCGGTGCTGGGCAGCCCGCACGTCGCCCGCCTGCTCGGCGGCACCCTCGTCGGCCGCCTCCCCAACGGCATGGCGCCCGTCGCCATCGTCCTGTGGGCCACTACGAGCGGCGGCAGCATCGCCTTCGGCGGGCTGCTCAGCGCCCTGTACGGGCTCGCGTCCGCGCTGGCCCAGCCGGTCAAGGGGCGCCTCATGGACCGCTTCGGCCAGACCGCGGTACATCTTCCAGCCGCCCTGCTGAACTCGGCTCTCCTGGTGGCCCTCCCGCTGGCCGGACCGTACGGCGGACCGGGCCTGGCCACCGCCATCGTCGTCGCCGGCGGCCTGACCACGCCCGCTTTGGAGGCAGGGCTTCGGGCGCTGTGGCCGAGCGTGCTGCCCGACTCGCGGCTGCGGCACGCCGCGCTCGCCCTCGACACCGGCACGCAGGGCCTGCTGTACATCGCCGGCCCCCTGCTCGTCGCCGCGCTCGCCGCTTCGTACACCCCGCCCATCGCGCTTGCCGTCACCGCCGCCCTCGGTCTGGTCGGCACCGTCGTGGTCGCCTTCGCGCCGCCGTCCCGGCGCTGGCGTCCGACACCGTCCGCGCAGGCACAGACCGGGGTGGCACACCGGTTGGCCAGCCCCGGCCTGGTGATGCTGTTCGTCTCCCTCACCGGCATCGGGTTCGCGATCGGGGCCATGAACGTGTGGGCGGTCGCCATGGCCGAGCGCCACGGGCAGGAGCTGCTCTCCGGGATCCTGCCCGCCGCGTTCTCGACCGGCAGCTTCCTCGGCGGCCTCCTCTACGGACGCCGCCGCTGGAGAAGTACCACCACGGATCGGCTGATCGGCGGCGGAGCCTTCTTCCTGGCCGGCTGGCTCCCGCTCGTCGCTCTCCCCGGCCCGTACGCGACTCCCGCCGCGGTAGCCGTGCCCGGTGTGTTCCTGACCGTCGTGGTCGCGTGCGCCTACGTGACCACCGACGCCCTGACCCCCGCCGGTCGCACAAGCGAGGCGTACGCGTGGCTGATCCTGTCGATCGGCGCCGGGCAGTCCGCCGGCACCGCCCTGGCCGGGCGCCTCGCCGAGCAGCCCCTCACCACCGCCGTGCTCCCTGCCGCCGGCGCGGCCTTCGCGCTCGTCGTCCTGCTCGCCGCACGCCGACGCCTCGGCCACGCCGGACACCAGGACCGCCGCGGCCGGCACCGCCGCCCGCCCGGAGGCCGGCACAAGACGCCCTGATCCAGCACCGATAGGAGATCCTCCATGCCCGAAGCACCAGCAGAGCCGTTCATGACGATCCGGCACACCATCACCGGCGAGATCACCACTACCAGCTACAACGCCGCCGCCCGGCGGATCCTGCTCCAGGACGGCTTCGAAGAGGCACCAGTCTGCGCCTGCCGCGCGACGGAACCTGGTACGGAGCGGACGCACGGACCTGCTCGGCAGCCGGCGCACTGCTCGTCGCCGGACACCCCGTGCACCTGGACTCAGTCCTCGGTCGGCCGGTGAGCGCCGACGGTACGCCCCGGTCGGCCCGGTCCCCGATGGCGGCACAGTCCGTGATCACGTCCCGGATCGGTCAGCCTCTCCAGCGCATCGCCAACCCCACCCGCACCTGTTGAAGGAATCTCGTTTTGACCACACCCGTAACGCCTACGCGCACCAAGGGCGGCGAGCTGCGGGCCAAGGTGGCCCGGTTGCTGGCCGACCGGCCGGCGGACGCGCTCACCATCGGGGAGATGGCCAGGCAGCTGGGCCACTCCCACGGCGCCGTCCGCAACGCGGCCCTGACCTTGGTGACACGCGGGGAGGCCGACCAAGGCGGAACCGGACAACCGGAGTTCCGAGCAAACGCGAAGACCGCCGCAGCCGCGCAGACCGCTGTGATCAGTCCGCCGGGCACCCACTCTCCCCGCGCCCAGGCGGCCACGGCCCGCACGACCATTCTCGCGGCAGCCACGCCCAGGCAGACCGGCCCGATCCGCCGTGCGGGGGGCCAGCTCTACCACCCCCGGGAGCTGGCCGATCTGCCCGACGTCGAGGCGTTGAATCGCTTGCGCGATGCCGACGTGCCGGTGCTGCTCTACGGCCCTCCGGGCACCGGCAAGACGTCGCTGGTGGAGGCGGCGTTCCCGGACCTGCTCACCGTCGCCGGTGACGGCGACACCACGGTCGGCGACTTGATCGGCGAGTACACACAGGATGACGGCGGCAACTACGTCTTCCAGTACGGTCCGCTGGTCACGGCGATGACCGAGGGCCGCGCCCTGCTGATCGACGATGCCACCTTGATCTCGCCGAAGGTCCTGGCGGCGCTGTATCCCGCGATGGACGGGCGCAGGCAGATCCAGGTCAAGGCCCACAAGGGCGAGACCATCAAGGCCGAGCCGGGCTTCTACGTGGTGGCGGGCCACAATCCCGGCGTCCACGGCGCGGTGTTGACGGAGGCGCTCGCGAGCCGGTTCAGCGTGCAGATCCAGATCGGCACGGACTACGACCTCGCCCTGGCGCTGAAGATCGATGCCCGGGTGGTCCGGGTCGCCCGGCACCTCGCCCGCCAGGTCGAACTCGGCGAGCTGGGCTGGGCCCCCCAGCTGCGGGAGCTGCTGAGCTACCAGAAGACCGAGGCCGTCCTCGGCACCAAGGCCGCGCTCGCGAACCTGGTCGGCATCGCTCCTGTGGAGGATCGCGACGCCGTCGCCGCCGCCATCATCAAGGCTGTCGGCGTCAAGGAGGTCGCGCCCCTCACCCTCGGCAAGCAGCTGTCCGCCTCGGCCGTCCGGCAGCCCCCGGGCAGCGCCGGCTCCGCGCACCGGGGCCGCTCGCGATGAGCGCCCACCGCCACGTCCAGGCCCCCGCCACTACGCCGGATGACGACGCCGACCTCGCGCGATGGGACGACGACGGCGCCCCGCCCGCGCAGCCCCGTTCCTCCCCGGCCGCATGGCTGCGCGTAGGAGCCGAACTCGGCGATCGGCTGGTCACCCTCTCCGGCCGCCAGGACCTCCTCGTCACCTGCCGCCCCGGCACGCGCAGCGGCGCACCGGCCGCCTACTTCCCGACTCTGGGCGAGGTCGAGTTCGACGCCGGCCTGTTCGCCCCGCTTAAGCCCCACGAGATCCATCCGCGGATCGTGGGCGACGAGGAGCGGTATCCCGCCGCCTGGGGCGTGTTCGTCCACGAGGCCGCACACGCGGCCCACTCCGTCTGGACGGCGCCTGCCGGAGCGAACCCCCGCGTCGTCGAGGCCGCGCTCCTGCTGGAGGAGAGCCGTGTCGAAGGCGCACACCTGATCACGCGGCCCACGGACCGCACGTACCTGCGCACCAGTGCCCGAACCCTGGTCATGCCCGACATCGCCCAGCCGACCCTCCAAGGCATCGAGCACGCCGCCGCCGTGGCGGCCCTGATCCTCGGCCGCCGTGACGTCGGCATCCTGGACGCCGGCGAGACCCAGGCCGTCGCCGATCTGTGCGAAAAGGTGCTGGGCGCAGACCTGCTGGCCACGCTCATCCGCATCTGGACCGCAGCCCACCAGTGCGCCGACCACGACGCCACGACCATGCTCGCGCACGCTCAAGAATGGTGCGACGCTCTGGACACTGCGGCCCCCGCCCTGCCCGTGCCGGAGAACCTCACCGATCTGCTGTCCGGCGCCGTGGGGGTCGTCATGGACAGCACGGCAGCCACCGACACCGCCGACCTCGCGGCACAGGCCGCAGCGGCCAACGCCATGGCCGCCCGGTCCAAGGCGCAGGCTCAGGACCGCGCCCAGCGGGCCGGCCAACGGCGCAAAGCCGCCGCCACCGCCAAGTCGGTCTTCAACCCCCGTGGCACCACCGTCGCCCCCGACGGCACACCGGCGCCCTACAGCAACCCGGTCACCGGCACCCGCAGGCCCACCGCCGCCGAGCAGAGTGCCGCCGCACGCCTGAGCCGCGCCCTGCGTGCCGCCGCCTACCGCGAGCGGACCGAGGAACGGACCACCAGCCCCACCCCGCCCGGCCGCCTCAACATGCGCGCGGCCCTCGCCCGCGACGCCCAGCGCGCGGCCGGGTCGGTCCCCACCGCGGAGCCGTTCAGCCACACCCGCCGCCGGAACTCCCCCACCCCACCGCTGCGCGTGGGTATCGCCGTCGACGTCTCCGGCTCCATGCGTGCCGCCTGCGCGCCCGTCGCGTCCGCTGCCTGGATCGTGGCACGCGCAGCAGCCCTGACCGACCCCGACTCCCGTACCGCCACCATCGCCTATGACAGGCACCTGACCGCACTGACCCGACCCACCCACAGAGCACCAGAGCGCGTGACGACGTTCGATGCCACCGGCGGCCACCACAACCTCGGCGACGCCATCGACGCACTCGACCACGGCCTCGAACTCAGCCGCCCCGGCGCCGGCCGCCTCCTCGTGATCGTCACCGACGCCCACTACGGCAGCGACGAAACCGCTCAAGCCGTCACCCGCGTCAAGCGGCTCACGACCGCCGGCTGCGCCGTACTCCAGCTCACCCTCACCGCAGAGTCCCGCCACTTGCCGGGGACCACCTTGCTGCACCTGCCCCGGCCCTCCAGCGCTCCCGCCGCCATCGCCACGGCGGCCACAGACGCCATCCGCAGGACGCGCTGAGACGACGCAGAAGGCGGAAGCGTCCCCGAGACCACCACCAGGCGTTCCGGACCTACTCCGTTCGCCGCATGAATCGCGCATCTGATGCACGACCCTCCGCAGCGACGCAGGTCATCACCCCAACCGCCAACGAAAGGAACTCGATTTGAAGCCCCAGACCAGCAGCCCGACCTCGAACGTAACGCCCATCAAGCGGAACTCGCCGGGGGTACCCACGTCCTTCGAGGTCCTCCACAACTGTGGACACACCGTCACCCACGATCTGTCCAACCGGTCGGCCGACCGGCGGGCCGGCTTCGCCCGCTGGCTCGCCGGCCGGGACTGCACCGACTGCTGGAAGGCGGCCCGTGACGCCGACACGCAGTCCAAGGAGGAGTGGCTCGCAGCCAAGCGAGCTGCGGAA
Source organism: Streptomyces sp. NPDC004788 (assembly GCF_053601115.1). Classification (NCBI taxonomy): domain Bacteria; kingdom Bacillati; phylum Actinomycetota; class Actinomycetes; order Kitasatosporales; family Streptomycetaceae; genus Streptomyces; species Streptomyces sp. NPDC004788. The sequence goes on along the minus strand of NZ_JBSGBF010000021.1, from coordinate 42,081 downwards.
CAGGAGGCTGCCGCCGCGTGGGCGAAGCAGTTCGACATGCCGCAGCTGGAGGGACCGGAGAAGGCTCTGGACTGGGGCGAGCGATCCCGCCACCAGCTGATGACCTCGGCCTACGCCGCCCTGGTCGTCGAGGGTTCCTGGGACGAGGCGGACTGGGCAGAGTTGGAAGAGAAGGCCCGCTCGATCACCCGCGCCGGGTGGTGGATCGACCAGCGTGAAGCCGAGGGCTCTGACCTGCTCGAACTCCTGGATGCCGCCGGTGAGGGCGACCGCGGGACAGAGAACCCGTTCCGCTGACGGCGGCCAGCACACAGTCGGGCTCGTACGTCAGGCAGGCCCTCCTGCGTACAGGCCACCGTCACGTTGCCTCGCCCTCTGGGATCGGCTCCATCACCTGCCCGAGGCGGGTTCGTACGACCCTCATGCGCGACGGCGGGGGCGGCTTCGGCCAACCTTCCTCACGGGCCTTCTCTACGCGGCTCGAAATCCAGCCACGCCAGAGATAGACCGGATCGTTCTTCCCGAGAAACCAATAGCGGTCAAGGAACCAGTCCCTGCGCGCCTCGTCGTCCAACTCCGACTTGACCCCCTCGACGCGAGCCATGACCTCGTCGAATTCGCGCTCGATTCTCTCCCGCATCCACCACAGGCCCTTGTCCCCGTATGGCCAGGTGCTGGCTTCCGCCCTGTAGCGCTGATACGTCAGCTCAGCAACCCACGCCAACAGTCCCTTTGCGCTCTTGCCCTGGTTGCACGGCTCACAGGCCGGGACCAGATTGGACCAGTGGTCCCGGCCCCCGTGCTTCACAGGAATGACGTGGTCGATCTCCTGTGATTCTGCGAAATCGCAGTAGACGCAGCGCCCCATGTTGGTGAACAGCACCATCAGCCTGATCCACATGTCCTGCTTCTTGCGGCCCAATGCGCCCTCCCCGCGCTCGGGAGGAACTTAGCGGGCACCGCTGACAACGGGTGGCGGACTGGTGCAAGGTCGACCGCGTCAGCGAGTTACAGGCGCCCCGTCGCCTACCACCGGATCGGTCGATGCGTTCAGGTTCGGCGCCGATCCGTTTGTTCGCGGCGCAACATAGCCGACGATCGCCGGTTAGCCAAACCGGCGATCCTCCGGACCATTGTTCCTCCCACCGCATCCGCCCCGCGTGGAAGGAATCGCATGTCCCAGCTCCCGCCCGACCCCGTGGTCGCGCTCACTCCCGACCCGCTCACTCCCGACCGGGACGTCACCCACGCCCACTTCCAGGCCGGTGACACGGTCGTCGTCCTGAAGGGCGTAGCCGGTGGCGAGCTGTGGGGCGACGCGATGCGCGTGGTCGCACCGTCCTGGCATCTGCCGACCGACGAGGACGGCTGGCGCCTGCGCGACGCGACCGGCGGGCAACAGTCCTACGTCACCGCCCACCCCCGCTACCTCGTGCATCTCTCGCGCCGCTGCCCGGACTGCCTGATCCACCTGCGGGCCATGGAGGACGCCCTCCTGCCGAAGTACCGCGGCGACGACGCCCTGATCGACTGCGGCTGGTACACCACCACCGCCGTGGGCCAGCTCGTGCACGTCGCCGACGTCCGGGCCGGCCGGTGATCCCGCGTCTGCACGAGCGGACCCCTACTCCGTACGGTCCGCTCTCCAAGGCACTCGGACGCCCGGTCTCACCCCACGAGAGCCTGCCCGAGCACACGGTCGTCGCTCACTGGCCGGGACTGGACGGCTACACGTCCGGTGACGAGCAGAAGACCTGGACCACCATCCAGTGGGCCGCGCATCTCGAAGACCCTTACCTGGAGCACTTGTTCAGCGTCAGTCCGGACGACGACCGGCGGGCGATCCTCCACCTCGATGTCCGGCTCCATCCCGACGACCGGGATCTGACCGGCCCCGAGTGGACCGAGGTCGCCCACCGACTCGCCCGCGCCGCGGGCATCGAGATCCCGGGCAAGGGGCACGGCTGCCGGTGGATCGCCGTCCACGCCCAGCCCCGGCGTCTGGACCTCATCGCCAACCTGATCCACCTCGACGGTGCATGGCACGCCCCGCCCGCCAATGTCCTGCGGCGGCTCGCGGCAGAAGCCCGCCGCATCGAACAGGACCTGCTGCTGATCCCGGTACCGGCCGCAGCGTCCGCGCGGGCCGACTCCCGGCTCGCGCAGACGGCGTCGGCTCAGCTCGCGAGCGTGCTCGCGCAGCTCGCCGACGAGCAGGCCGGCGCCCTGGCGGTGGTCCGCAAACTCGTCGAGCACGTCGCGTACCTGATCGCCTCCCCGCCCGGCAGCGACACCGCGCACCGCCTGGAGCTGATTGCGCGCCGCCTGCACACCATCCAGCAGGACCTGGACGCCACCGCCGACCACCTGGTCCAGCCCCGGGCCGCCACCTTTCCCTGCACCGTCCAGCGCCCCGTCCACCGAACCTTGTAGGAGAAACGTCTTTTTGCCCCTTGTCGCCCGCTTCCTGAACATCCGCCGACGAAGTCCTCGCGGGTGGCGGTGACCCCGAAGCGCACAGCCTCCTCCAGCGCGCCGGGTTCGTTGCCGTCGTCCGTCTCCACGAGACCTACCACCGTGCCCCCACGGCCTGGCCGAGCCACACGAGAACCGCCTCGCCAGCGACGCCGTCGCACGGCTTCGCGCCGCCGGGTACCACGTCGACTGTCACGAGGACTTCGACTCCGACTCCCGTCCTGCGAGTTACCTACCGCTGGGCTCCTCCGTCACTCACCTCGCCCAGAGAATCCGCGAACCACCACGACCGACGAAGTGGCCGATGCTCTGACCGAGCTGACCGCCGCTCGCGACGGCATCGTGACCGCTCTGGGTGAGGTGCTGGTTGCCACCGCCGACTTCCATGACGGGCTCGGCCAGGCGTCCGACCCGTACACCGCCCGGCGGCTGCGCTACCTCGCCGACGAGCACCTCCGCGTCCTCCGCAGCGACCTCACCCACAGCCGCGACGCGCCCGCCGACCGGCACGCCCCTCACCCCGGCCGCAGCACCTGCACCGAAGAGGTCCCCGCCACCGAACGCGAACGCTCCGCCGTGTGTGCCTGCCCGCCCCCCGCCACGCACGCTTCCGGCGCCGCCGCCCCCGGTCGCCGCCGGCCTGCGCCGTTGACCCTCACCTCGCCCAAGGACACCATGCACGACCATGACACCTCCGAGCGGCTCGCCTCGTACGCCGACGTCCTCGCCGGAGAACTTCCCGATACCTGGACCAGCTCCTACGTCCCGCCGGACGCCAAGGACGATCTCGCCGAACTCGCTGATCGCATCTGGGACCTGGACCTGGTCGCCGCCTCCCTCACCGAGCATCCTCTGCGGCAGGCAGCCGTCCTGAGCCGCCCGGACGGCGCCCAGCTCGTCCTCCTTGAGCGGCATGACGAGCGCGACGGCTTCCTCGTCGCCGCCGTCGCCCCGCCCGCCCTGCCCGACGAGGCGTACCGCGCCGTCCCCGAGCCCAACGGCATCGCCCTGGCGGACGACCCGTTCCTGGGTGCCGAGCAGGTCGCCAGCGACCTCCTTGTCCGTTACGACAGCGCCCTCGCCCAGGTCCGGGACAACGCCCTGGGCGGCATCCAGCCCTCCCAGCCGGACCGTCTCGTCCTGACCTGGCAGCCGGACGGCAGCGTCGCCACCGCCCCTATCGGCGACCGGGCTGGTGCCGTCCTGGAAGCGAACGGCTTCATGCAGGATCCGCGCAGCGGTGTCTACCGCCTCGGCGCGGACGACACCCAGGCGCAGGCCCGTGCCCTGCGCGCACTCGGACCGCAGCTCGAAGCGCTCGGCATCGGCACGGCGCTCCAGCATCCGGCAGGCCGGACCGTGCCCACCTCGGCCCCGGCGTCCGTGCCCCCGGTCACGGCCGGCACCCGAGCCCCGGCCGTCCGGGCTCGATGAGCCCGAAGGCACCAGCCCAACGCACCCCGTAAGACCGTTCGGGCGGCCCCGGCCTCGGCTGGGGCCGCCTGCCCCGCCCCGCTCGACCTCCGGAGAAACCCGTAGCACCCCGTACACCCACACCGATCACCGCCCTGCTCAAGCCCCGTCTCGCGACGGCCCTGTTCCGCCGCTATCTGCGCGCCTGCATCCCGACCGGCCCCGACCAGGTCTCCCCGCTGGCCGGCGCCCGCCCGGAGGCGGTCCTCGCCGAGACCCAGCGCGTACACCACCAGCACCACTGACCGCCCACCGACCCGGAGGAGCATGTCCCACCCCGCCCCCCACCCCGTGCGACTGGCCGACGAGATCGCCCGGATGCTCGGCCTGCTGACCGACCACCTCGCCCAGCTCCCTCCCCACGAAGCGGTGCAGGTCATCGCTCACGTACTCGACCCGGAGGACGGCCTGCTCGACGGCGTCACCGGCCTCGTGTCCGTCAGCAGCACGTTCGCGAAGGCGCAGGCCGAGAGGGGCGTGCTGCCAGCCGAGGTGTGGCTCGCTCTCGGCCGGGCCGCCAACGACCTCGACGCCATCGGCGGAGACCTGGACGAGCACCGTGCCACCCTCCGGCGGGTCGGTGCCCAGCCCGCCGCAACAGCGGCGAAGCCGCCGGTGCCCGCCCCGCTCGTCATCCGGCGGCACCGATGAAGAGGACGTGGCAGGGCTGGGGGCCGGGCGAACAGGCCGAGCAGCACTACCTCGTCCATCCCCGCGGCCTCGCCGGCGGCGGCGACGTCCGCCACGTCTCCGAGTTCCTGCGGGCCTCAGGATGGCGGGACCACTCCAAGACCGGCGGTCCCCTGGCCATGGAGAGCCCGGACCGCACGGTCCGCATCTCTTACGACCCCTACGTCCTGCCCGGCGGATGGACCGTCCACGGCGCTGCGAGCGCTCACGGCGACGAGTGGTCGGCGCACCTGGGCCGGCAGACCCCGGTGGAGATCGTCGCCGGCCTCACCGACGCCCTCACCCGGCCGCGCTCCGCGCACGCCCCCAACGTCTGGGCGCCGCTGCAGGAGCAGAACTGGCACACGCGGTTCGAGGGCGAGCACTACACCGCGACCAGTCCCGACGGCACTGCGTGGATGCAGTATCACCAGGGCCCCGGAGGCGAGGCGATGTGGTGGATCGGGGCGAAGGACCGCCAGGGCAACGGCTGGACCGCGAACTTCTCGCCGAGCACGCCGATGCACCTGGTGCAAGCCTTCTCGGCCGAACTCGCCAACCCCGACCCCGTGATGCGTCCGCGCGGACGCGTTCCGCTGAGCGCGCAGATCCGCACCTGGTCGGTCTCCGTCAAGCCCTCCCAGCTCAGCGCGTGGCAGCAGGCCCGGATCACGGCCGCCCGCGCCGCCACCTGGGCCCGTAACAGCGCCCGCACTTCCCGGCCGCGCGCCACCGCCCGCCCTTACACCCCCGCCGGCGGCGCCCGGACCCGCCGCTGACCCCGACACCTACCGTCCCGAGGACCCCATGCCCCCGCTCACCCCGGACACCGTCCGCACCGCGACCGAAACCCTCTCCCGCCTCACCGACTACCTCCGCGAGAACCCGGACCTGGAAGAGGCGTTCGCGCTCGCCGAGCCCCTCCTGGATGAGTACACCGGCCTGCCCGTCCAGTTCGCCGACACCCTGCGCGCTCTCGCCCGCGCCCTCCAGAACCACCCGGACGCCCCGCGGACCCTGGCCGGCGACCTGCTGATCAACGAGCTGCGCACCGCCGCATGGGAGCAGGCCGACCAGCACTCCCTCCACGGCGTACTCGACGGCCTCCGTGAGCTGTACGGCAGTGCCGCCGAGGGCGGGCAGGGGTGCGGCCGGTGCCGCTGAGCGAACGGCAGCTCGCCGCGTTCGCCGATCAGCACCTGGCATATCCCGTTCGACACCAGCCCGCAGCCGCTGACCACCGCCTTCGACACAAGGAAACACCCTGACCACACCGTCCACCACCTTCCCGTCCGACCGGCACGCCCTCCTGCTGCGGCGGCTGGAGGTGTTCCTGGCCGAGAGCGAGGCGATCCTCGCCGCCTGGGACGCCTACTCCGACGAGCACACCGACGCCGACGGCTGGCCGTACGACGAGGTGTCGTACGGCTGGCGCATGGTCCAGCGGGACTCCGAGACCTGGAGAGCGTTCCAGGAGGTCCGCAACGCGGCCCGCGAGCTGCTCGCCACGGCCGCCGTCCAGCTCCAGCACATCAACGCCGTAGACATCGAGCCCCGCTGGGCGTGGCAGCTCGCCGAGCTCGCCCGCGCCATGGAGAAGCTGGAGACGCTCCGGCGCGGACATGCCGAAGTCCGCGAAGCCCGGAGGGACTTGCCACCGGTGTCGCAGGAGGAGTTCGTCGACTCTCTTGCCGAGCGCAACGAGGAGGCATGGGACTCCCTGGACACCTGGGCCACCCAGGGCCGGGCCCTCCTCGACATCCACGCCGTCGCCCTCAAGGCACCGACACGGATCCTGGGTGCCGTACCGGCGCCGGCGGCGTCGCCGGTACGGCGCCCGGCGGGGAGGCGCGGGTGAACGTCAAGGTCGAGCAGGCGCTCATCTCCCCCCGCTACCTCGCCGGCCCCGGCGACCCGGCCTGGGTCACCGCCGCCCTGCACGCCGGCGCCGGGTGGAGCCACGGCCACGACCCGCTCATGCCCCGGGTCATCCTGACCAGCCCCGACCAGAAGTCGATGCTCCGCCTCGAGCCACATCCGAACGAGCCGTGGTGGCACCTCTCGCATCGCGACGGCCGCACCGGATCGGTCTGGAACGCCTCCTTCGACGGCGGGACGCCCGTCGAGCTGATCGCCTCGGTCACCGACGCGCTCACCGACTCCGGCTACAACGCGCGAGCGATATCCGCCCCGTACCAGCCGCTGTGGGACGCCGGATGGAACTCCATTCGCAACGGGGAGTTCCGCTCGCCGGACGGCCGTGTGAGGGGCGAGCGCTTCAATCTCTCCGGCAGCCGCAACTGGCGTATCACGGCCAGCCTCGACGAGGACGACCCCGTGTGGAAAGCCTGGTTCAGCAGCGGCACGCCCCGAGTCCTCGTGGCCGCGTTCATGCAGGCACTCGCCGATCCGGAGCCGGTACGCCGCTCCCACGAGCAGACCGTCGGCCTCTCCCGCCGAAGGATCACCCTGCACTGGCAGGAGTGGCCGGCCGAGAGCGTCGCCCGCACGCTGCCGGAGCGGATCGAGCGCCTCGCCGCCCGCCGCGTCAGCCCGCCACCGCCCGCGCCTCCCACCCCGCCGCCGGCGCCCCGCCGCGCCCGCTGACGCTCCTCGCCCCACCAAGGGTCCGCACCGTTCAAGGAACCACCGCTTGCGCTCCGCTCCCTCCTCCAGTTCCGACGGCTACGACATAGCCCTGAAGGTCCTCCTCGGCGCCTTCGCCGTCGGCCTTCCCCTCGCCTCCGTCGCCTGGCTCGGCGGCAACCTCGCCGCCTGGGCCACTGGCACCGGCACCTGGGCTCCCTACCGGCCGGCCGATGCTCTCCTGCGCCCCGAGCAGCTGTGGCCGCAGGCCGGAGAAACGTTTCTGCTCCTGACCACCCGCGTCATCCCCGTGCTGGTGACGCTGCTGCTCGCCGCCGCTGGCGGAGCCGTGTGGCTGCGGTACAAGAACCGAGGTGGCGGCCGGAAGAAGAAGGTCGACGGGATGGCCAAGGCCCGCGACATCGAGCCGTTGCTCGCCAAGGCCATCGAGTCGAAGGCGCGCTCGCTGCGGCCGAGCCTGAAGGCCGCCAAGCACATCGAGCCGCGCGACGCCGGCGTCCTCCTCGGCAACCTCGCCGGGACCCGTCACGAGGTCCGCATGGGCTTCGAGGATGTGGCCGTCGCGATCATGGCCCCGCGCTCCGGTAAGACCACCAGCCTGGCGATCCCCTCCATCCTCGCCGCGCCCGGCCCGGTCCTGCTGACTTCGAACAAGGCGGCCGGCGACGCCTACACCGCGTGCCTCGACGCGCGCGCCGCCGTGGGACGGGTGTGGTCGATGGACCCGCAGCAGATCGCCCACGCCGAGCGGACCATGTGGTGGAACCCGCTCGCCGACGCCAAGACCCTCGACGGCGCCGGACGGCTCGCCGGGCACTTCCTCGCCGCGAGCGTCGATGCCTCCCAGCAGGGCGACTTCTGGTCGAAGGCCGGCAGCAACGTCCTGTCCCAGCTGCTCCTGGCCGCAGCCCTGGACGAGCGGCCGATCACCGACATCATGCAGTGGCTGGCCTTCCCGGCCGACCGTACCCCGCTCGACATCCTCCGCGATCACGGCTTCGCCGCAGTCGCAGCCCAGCTCAAGGGCACCGTCGAGGGGCCGCCCGAGACGCGCGACGGCATCTACGAGACCGCCCGCCAGTACGCCTCCGCCCTCCTCAACAGCGAGGTCGCCGCCTGGGTCACCCCGCAGAAGGACGTACCCGAGTTCCGGCCGACCGACTTCGTGACCTCCACGGACACCCTGTTCCTTCTGTCAAAGGACGGCGGAGGCGGCGCGAGCGCGCTGATCGCGGCGTGCGCGGACTCCGTGATGCGGGCCGCGACCGCCCAGGCCGAACGCGCCAGCGGACGACTCGACCCGCCGATGCTCGCGATCCTCGACGAGGCCGCCAACGTGTGCAAGATCAGCGACCTGCCCGACCTGTACTCCCACCTCGGCAGCCGCGGCATCATCCCGATCACCATCCTGCAGAGCTACCGCCAGGGCCAGAAAGTCTGGGGCGACGCCGGCATGGACGCCATGTGGTCCGCGGCCACGGTGAAGGTGATCGGCTCCGGCATCGACGACCCGGACTTCGCCGACAAGCTCTCGCGGATGATCGGCGACCACGACGTGGAAACCACCTCCACCTCGGTCTCCGAGTCCGGCAAGTCGACCTCGATCAGCATGCGGCAGGAGCGGATCCTGCCCGCCGACGCCATCCGCGCCCTGCCCAAGGGCAGCGCGTTGTGCCTGGCCACCGGCATGCGCGTCGCCATGCTCGACCTGCGCCCCTGGTACGCCGAGCCCGGTGCCGAAGAGCTCGCCGCCGCCTCCGCCCGCGCCTCACAGGCCATCACCGCCCGCGCCGTCGCCAAACAGCGACCGTCCAAGGGCGACTTCGAGCAGACCGCGTAACGGCCCTCTTCCCACGCGACCCGCGCGTACGCGCCGGTGACGCCCCTGCCCGCGCTCGCGGCGCAGCCCAATAGGGCCCGTGTCCGCTGAACTCCGAGGAACACCCCATGCACCCCTTTCACCTGTTCGCTCACCAGGCCGCCGAACGCCTCCCCGGCACCTGGGCGGCGCAGCCGCGGTCCTACGACCGTCGTCTCGACCAGTCCATGGACACCGGCCGCATCTGGACCCCCTGGGACGACCGCCCGGGTCTCGCGCCCCGCCTGCGCGCAGCGCTCCTTCTGGGGGCCGACGGTCTGCTGCTCTACCTCGTCGAGCACCGCCAAGACCGCGCTCTGGTCTGCCCGGTCGTGCCGCTCGATCTGCACGAGGACATCACCGACCACCTCCCCGCGCCGCCGTCCGTCGCCGTCCCGCTCGATCCGATCCGCGCCGCCTGGCGGATCACCGACCGCGTCCTTCCCCACTACACCGCCGCCGTGGCCGACGCCCGCGAGGCCGCCGCCTACCTGGCCGCCCGCCGCGCCCACAGCCCCGCACCGCTCCCGGCCCCGCTCCCGTCGCCGCCGGCACGCACCCGCTGAAGCCGGCCCTCGCCGCCCAGGCCAGAAAGCCCTTCCGATGACCCCAAACCTGCCCCAGGCACCGCACTTCACCATCTGCCTGCGGACGCTGTCCCTCGCGACCGTGTACACGCGGTGCCTCGACGCGCTCAACGACCCCACCCTCGGCACGCCGGAGGCGACCGAACGGATCAACCGCCTGCGCACCACGATCGAATCGCTCGTCGAGACGACCGCCGAAGTACGTGCGTCCCACCAAGACCTGCCGATGTCCCTCATCGACCACACCGACCGCACCGTCCGCTCCAGGCTCGCGCAGCTCCAGGTCGTCACCCGGGCTGCGGTCGACGCGCTCACCGGGGCCGTCGAGGAGTTCGACCCCGCCTCGTTCGCTTCGGTCGACGTCAGGCAGGCCAGCGTGGATGAAGCCCGGTACTTGCTCGCCACCGCCGCCACCGACCTCGTCGCCGTCGCTGAGCGGGTCGCCGCCGAGATGCACCGGTACAGCAGCGCCTACTCGATACCGGAGGTCGGCGTCCACGTCGCTCTCACAGCCGAGCATCACCAGGTCTTGCGGCTCGTCGCCGCAGGAGCGGTCGCGGTCGACGAGGACGGCCACATCTGGGTCGGCCTGAATAAGGACTCCGTCGATCGGGGCGTCCTCCTCCATCTCGACCGACTGGGCCTGATCACCGAGGAGCCGTCCGTCTCCTGGGTCGCCGAGATCCGCGTCGCGTCCACCCCGATGGGCCGACTGGTCCTCGCGGCGACGATGAGCCGGCCCGAGCCTCGTGCTGTTGAAGGCACGTCGGCGCCCGCGCCGGCGGCATCGGCGCCACGCCGGCCCGGCCAGACTGGCCGAAGGACGGGCCGGTGAACGACGTGATCGGAATCCCGGGGCCTTCTGCGGACAGTGCTGCCCCACCGCGAGCATCCACGTCTCAAGACCGTCGTACCGACCGCTACAAGTGGGAGCTGGCCCGCGGGTCGATCACCGCGTTCGGCGAGGCCAAGACGCTGTCCGCATGGGCCCAGGACCCGCGATGCGCGGTCAACCGCGAGGCACTGCGGACACGGCTCGCCCTGGGGTGGCTGCCCGAGGACGCCATCACGGGAGCGCCACGACAAGCCCGTCCTGGAATTCACCTACCAAGGACGGACTCTGACGCTCCGCGGCTGGGCAGAGCAGTCGGGCATCAAGTACGCGACCCTTCACCAGCGCATCACGAAGGGGGGCATGACGTTCGAGGAGGCCCTTCTCAAGGGCTCTGACGGACCCCACTTCACCCTGCCCGTCACGGCGTTCGGCGAGACGAAGCCCCTGACCCACTGGGCCGTCGACCCGCGTGCCGGCTGCTCCGTCATCACGATGCGGCGCCGTATCGCCGCGGGGTGGGATCCCGAGCAGGCCATTACCGAGGAGCCGCAGAACCGCTCGACACTGGGCAGCGGCGTTCCCCACCGCGCTTTCGGGCTCAGCATGGGGCTGGAGGACTGGGCCCGGCATAGGCAGATCCCCGCCGGCACGCTGCGCCACGTCATGGGCTCCCACGGCATCCCACTGGAGTCCACCCTGACCGCCCTGGGCTGGAGCCCGCGCGCCGAGTCCGGCACTGTGCACGACCTGGTCGCGATACCAGCCGAACTGCTCCGCCCAGGAGACCGGATAGTCGGCGTCTCGACCGACCAGGGCCCCGAGCCCGTCCTCACCGTCCGCAGGTCCTACCCGCCACCAAGCCCGCCGTACACCTCCACCACGCCGCCGGCTTCACCCACGCCGACTCCCCCGGCGCCGCCTCCCACTCCCCGCGCCCCCACCCGGCGCTCACCGAGGCACCCGCACAAGGAGACCGTCCTGCCCAACTTCCCTCATGCACTCTCCCTCTACGACATGGCCGGCCAGATCGACCGCCTCCGGTTCCAGCTGCGGACCCTGCCGCCGGCACCTTCGATCCCGGCCGTGGACAGCGTCTCCGCCCGCGTCGAGGACCTGATCGGCATCACCACAGCCGTGAGCGCCCAGATCAAGCACTGCCTGTCCGACCTCATGTCCGGAGAGCCGACGAAGGCGGCGCTCCAGGCGTACAGCAACGCCCTCGCGCCGCTGGGTGAGGCGTTGACAGAGCTCGGCCGCATGCACGCGGAGGTCGCGCACTACAACTTCACCACCCACCCTGCGCACCGTGGCAGCCCGTCGGACCTGGAGCTTCCCCGCCAGGAGGTCAACGAGACGGTGTCCGGGTGCTGCGAGGCGGCCGACGAGATCCTCGAGGTAGCGGCCATCGAACTCCGGGATGCTGCCGTCAAGTTGATGCCCTCGCCCTCTCGCCTCCAGCCCGGCCCTCCCGGCCGCGCTCTCCGGGCCGGCTCCGCTCTGCCCTCCCTTCCCCCCGTGCTTCCCGCCGTCACGCCCCGCGTGGCGAAGAGCCGCTGAGGCGTCTACACCTTCGCGACGCTCCCTTTCACCCCGCCCAAGGAATTCACATTTCACATCCCCCCTCCCCCTCCCCTCAGTACCGCGCCCTTTCTCTCGGAGCCGGAGTGCAGTCCAGCGCACTCCTCGCACTCTCGGCAGAAGGAATTCTCCCCAAGGTCGACTATGCGATCTTCGCCGACACGGGATGGGAACCCGAAGCCGTCTACCGCCATCTCGAACGCCTTGAGCGGGAGATAGCAGAACCTGCCGGAATACCGATCCTCCGGGTCTCCTCGGGAAATATTCGCGATGACGCCCTGAACCCGGACCACCGCTTCGCCTCCATGCCCCTCTACATCCTGAACAGAGACGGCCGACCTGGGATGACGAGGCGCCAGTGCACCGGGGAATATAAGGTAAAGCCGATCAAAAGGAAGATCCGCGACATTCTCGGCTACCCCTATCCGACTCCGGTTCCGAAGGGTGTTTTCGTCGAGCAATGGATCGGCATATCCACCGACGAGTTCCATCGCGCCAAGGATGCCGACGTGAAGTACATGCAAAACCGGCATCCACTGATCGACATGAGCTGGTCGCGTTCCGATTGCGTCCGTTATCTCACCTCACTCGGCCTGGCCGAGACCCCGAAATCCTCGTGCCTCGGCTGTCCTTATCACGGAAATTCCCAGTGGCGAACAATCCGCGATACCTCGCCCTCGGAGTGGGAGGACGTGGTCGAGTTCGACGCGGCCATCCGCAAGGGCAACGCCCGCGCCAACGCCACCGGGAACACCCTGCTGGGCGAGGCGTTCCTGCACCGCTCGCGCGTCCCGCTCGGCGAGGCCCCGATCGACCACGTCACCAGGGCCGAGCGCGCCGCCCTTGACGACGCCGAAGCCGAGGCCGCCGAGCTGGGCGTGCTGAACGGCTGCTCCCCCTGGAGCTGCCGCGGCGACGCCGAGCAGGACGACTTCGGTCTGGCGTCGTGATCCCGCCGAAGGGGCTCGTGCTCGACCTGTTCGCCGGCCCCGGCGGCTGGAGCGTTCCCCTACACCGCTTCGGGATCCGCGACGTCGGGCTGGAATGGGACGAATGGGCCTGCAAGACGAGGGCGGCGGCCGGCCTGCTGACGATCCGCACCGATGTGGCGATGTACCCGGCATGGATCTTCGCCGGCAGGGTCCGGGGGTTCATCGCTTCGCCTCCGTGCCAGGCATGGTCCATGGCGGGCAAGCGTCTCGGCCTGGTGGACCAGCCACTCGTCCACCAGGCGGTCGCCGATCTCGCCGCCGGCCTCGACACCCGCACCAAGCTCCTGGCCGCCTGTCGCGACGAACGCTCCCTGCTCGCGGCCGAGCCGATGCGCTACCTGCACGCCCTGAACGCCGTCGGCGAGCCGGAGTGGGTGGCCATGGAGGAGGTCCCTGACGTGCTGCCGCTGTGGAAGCAGTACGCGCAGATCCTGAGGTCCTGGGGCTTCTCCGTGTGGTGCGGCATCCTCAACTCCGCGGACTACGGGGTGCCGCAGACCCGGCGGCGGGCGATCCTGCTCGCCTCCCGCGTCCGTACCGCCGAACCCCCGACGCCGACCCACGCCCAGGTCGCCGAACCCGAGAGCCTGTTCGGGCCGGGCCGCGCCCGCTGGGTGTCCATGGCCGAGGCCCTCGGCTGGGGAGCGACCGACCGCCCCGTCCCGACCGTCTGCGCCGGCGGCGGGCCGGGCGGCGGACCCGAACCGTTCCCGTCAGGTTCCCGCAAGACCCTCAGCGACGCGCGGGAGCGCGGCACCTGGATGCCGCATCCGGACGGAGTGATCCTGAACTCCCGCCGCGAAGGCGCAGGGTGGACTGCCCGGCACGGCACCCGCGAGAACCGTGCCGCCACCGCCCCGGCGCCGACGTTCACCGCCGAGGCGCATCGCTGGTCGTGGTCTCTCCGCAGCAACAACCAGGCCAACGCCACCGTCCGGTCCATCGAGGAGCCGGCAGGCACGCTGTTCTTCGGACACCGCGCCAACGAGTGCACCTGGGTCGCCGAACCGGTCCCGACGTCGCCGCAGGACGGGGACGTGCCCGCGGTGCCGGAACCGATCCGGATCACCGCTCGCGAGGCCGGCCTGCTGCAGACCTTCCCCGGCGACTACCCGTGGGCCGGTAACAAAGGCCAGCAGTTCTCGCAGATCGGCAACGCGGTCCCCCCGCGTCTGGCCGCTCACCTCCTCGCCCCGCACCTCGGCGTCACCCTCGACCCGACCGACTTCGCCCTGGCCGCTTGATGCCCCACAGCCCCGAACCCGACGAGGACGACCTCGACCCGACCCCGGCGCCGCCGCCGGTGTTCCACGCCGAGCAAGCCCTCCTCGGCGCCCTTCTTCTCGATCCGCAACGTCTCGGCGACGTGACCGGGATCTGCGCCGACTCGTTCTCCACCGCCCCACACGCCGGCCTGTTCGCCGCGATCAACGCCCTGCCGCCGCCCGACCCGGACGAGCACGCGAAGAACATCACGTGGCTCAACAAGGTGCTCGCCTCGGGCCGGGAGCAGGCCCGCGGCTTGACCGCCTCCTACCTGCACACCCTCATCCAGGTCTGTCCCTGGCCGAGGCACGCGGCGGCCTACGCACGGATGATCGAGACCGAACACGCCCGCCGCCGGCTACGCGCCGCCGCCGAGCACCTCCTCCATACCGCCCACGACGACACCCTCCCGCACCCCGTCCCGACGGTGCTCGCCGAGGCCGACGCGCTCGCCGCGGTCGTGGACGACATCGCCACACGCTTCCCGCCACGCGCCGGCGCCCTGCCCCGCACGCCTGTGTCCCCGCCGGCCATCGTGCCCAACCACACCGAGGCGGCGGAGGAGGAGCAGTTGCTGCTCGCGACCGCCACCGCCCGCCCCGCCGACATCGAGTCCGTACGGTGGCTGCTGCCCGAGGACTTCACCCAGCCCCTGCACGCCGGCCTGTGGCAATGCCTCACCACCCTCGTCCGCCGCCACGAGCCCGTCGACCCCGTCACCGTCCTGTGGGAAGCCCAACAGCGCGGCCTCCTGCACGACAGAAGCGAGCCGAGCGACGTACTGCGTCTACTCGCCGAACCCGCAGGCTCCGTCGAGCACTGGAGCCAACGCGCCCTCACCCGCTCCCTCCTGACAACGGTGGACGACGCCGCCCGCCGCATCCAGGCGTACTCCGACGACCCGATGAACACACCTTTCCAGCTCGTCGCCGGTGCCCGCCGAGCCCTCGCCGACATCGGCGCCGTCCGTACCCGCTGGCAGCACGCCACCGGCCGCCCGCTGCCCCAGCGAGCGCGGGCCGCGCCCACCACACGCGCCGGACCCTCGACGCGCCGCACCCCCGTCGCCTCGCCGCCGTCCGCGCGGCCCGCCGCACGGGCCGCCGCCGGCCGAACCCCTTGACTCACCGAAGGACCCGATGCCGTACGCCCCCGCCGACGCCCACATCCGCTTCGCCCTCCACCCCGACCACCAGCCCGCCGTCATCGCCACCACGACGGGCCCCACGGCCGACGCCGCCCGCTCCCACCTGCACGACGCTGGCTTCCGCAGCACCGGCCCGGCCACGATGGTCCTGGCCCGCATCGACCGCGAGGAGCCCCACTACACCGCCCAGGCCGCCGAACAGCTCCGGCGGTACGGCTTCACCACCGAGATCGACCCCGCCCTCCAGCAGGAGATCGACACGGAGTGGACCTGGGCGAACTACTCCATGCCCTGGTGTTCCCGTGCGGAGATCCGCGAGGTCGGCGCCGCGGCCCAGCGCATCCACGACGACATCGCCGAAGGCCGCCTGACCATCCACCTGCACGCCGACGACGGTCACACCACCGTGGCAGTCGCCTCGTACACAACCGGCGTACGCCGGCACGTCCACCTTCACGGGGAGAACCACCTCCGGCAGGTCTCCACCTCGTACGACACCGAAGCCGAGGCCGTCGCCGAGTTCCACCGGCTCTACTCCGTCGCGGTCCGCCCCGGCCCCGCCCCGCTCACCGACCTCGAACAGGCCATCCGCCGACTCCTCGCGGGCACGACCCCGTCCACCTCCGAGGAGACCTCCGCGCCCGCCACCGAGCCTCCGGTCGCGGAGCCCGGCGAGCACGAGGCTTTGCTTGCCGCCCTGTTCGACGAGGAGCGCCAATGGGAGAGGTACCGCCCCATCGACGAGACGACCATCGCCTCGCACGAATCCCTCACCCTGCGAGTGGAGTTCGACCACGAGGCCCGCCACCGCAGCGACGTCGCGTGGACGGTGGCCGAGTACGACGGCCCTGTCGGCGAGCGTCTCTGGCACGCCACCCTCAGTGCCGGTACCCCCGTCCCCCTCATCCTCGCGATCCTGCAGTACCTCGACGCTCCGCCCCTCACCACCGCGGGACGCCCAGAAGAAGTCCTCCACGCCGCTGCCTGGCAGCCGGCGAGGCACCTCGGCCGCACCACCTGGACCACGCCGGACCGAACCATCGCCTTCGAGTCCTCCCCGCACGCCGTGGCAGACCGATGGATGCTGTACGGCGGAGAGGACCTCGACCGAGCGGCGTGGACCATCCGTCTGTCCTCCGGCGTTCCCCACAATCTCGTGGCCCAGCTCGCCGGCACCGCCGCCAACCTGTTGCCGTCACCCACACGGCCGACCCCGAGGCCGCTCCCGGCGCCCGCTCCCGGGCTCCCCCCAACCGTGCCCGCCCCGCGCCCCCGCAGCCGGTAACCGGACCCGGCCCGGCCGCCGCCGACACTCAGCAGCTGCCTCACCCGCCCTGACCTGCACGGATGCTGCTCCATGTCGACCAGCAGGCTCCAGCGAGCTAGCTTTCGACGGGCCGAGAAGTTAGATTACGAGCGAGCGCAAATCACGGCGCGCCCAAAAGAGGCACCAGATTCACCCGCTTAAACAAGCTCCCAAACCGATTAGCAGCGAGACTAAATTCAATTGCGACGCGAGCGCAGATTAGCAATGTTGCTCGCGGCGCAGATTTGAAATCTTGTCGCTGCAAAAGTTTGGGGCCGACGTGAACTTCCACGCCGGCCCCACCCGAACTGCCGTCCGGGGTCGGTTCCGACGACCCCGGGCGGCGTCAGGCCCTGAGGATGGCCACAGCGCTGGCCGCAATGGACATCACCGACGCCACGATGGCGCAGATGACCTTCACCCTCCGAAGCCCCTTGGAGGGGCTATCACCTGACGGACGTTCGGGCTCCTGCCGCACTGAACCGCACATGGGTCCACCTTCCTGTGAGGGGCACGCCGGTTGCGTGCTCCGGACGGGTGGCTCGGCACACCGAGCCACCCCGCGCAGAGCACGAGCCAGGCCCCCGTAAGGAACGGGCGACAGGGCCCCAACCATAGCCGCTCGGGAACCCTCCGCGCGACCTTCCTGATAAACGCCGGAAAGGAAAGTCTCGGTGTGCGTACGCACACCACCAGAACGCGGCCGACTTCCGCTCCGTTGCCTATTCTCCTTTCAATGTGTACTTTTATCGACAGGCGCCCATGGGGGGGCTCTCCTGCACTATCGTGTTGCAGCATGAAAGTGCTGATCATCGGCGCCAGCGGGTTCCTCGGGACCGAGCTTGTGCGGCAGGCGAGCGCCGCAGGCCGGACCACCGCCGCGACGTTCAACTCCCGCCCCGGCGACGCAGCCCGTACCTCCTGGCACCAGCTGGACCTGCGCGATGCCGGTCGCCTCGCCGCCGTCCTCGACGCCGTGACCCCGACCGTGGTGATCAACGCGTCAAGCGGCGATGCCGACTGGGCGGTCACCGCCGACGGTCCCGTCCGCCTCGCCGCGGCGACGGCGAGCAGGGGCACCCGCCTGGTGCACGTGTCCAGTGACGCGATCTTCTCCGGGGCCGACGTGCACTACGACGAGACGGCCCTCCCAGACCCCGTCACCCCCTACGGGGCCGCCAAAGCCGCCGCGGAGACGGCCGTACGCCTCCTGCATCCCGACGCGGTCGTCGCACGCACCTCGCTGATCATCGGCGACCGCGGGTCCGAGCACGAACGCATCGTCCACGAGCTCGCCGCCGGCACGAGGGAAGGCGCGCTGTGGACGGACGACATCCGCTGCCCCGTCCACGTCGCCGACCTCGCGGCTGCCCTGTGGGAGCTCGCGGCGGGCGACGCGACTGGTGTCTTCCATCTGGCCGGCCCCGACGCTGTCAGCCGCTTCACCCTCGGTGTCCTCGTCGCGCGCCGGGACGGTATCGACCCCGGTCTTCTGCCCGCCGGCCGCCGGGCAGACAGCCGCCTGCCCGGGGCCCTCGACGTTCGCCTCGACAGCCGCGCCACGCAGAGCCGGCTGAACACCCGGCTCCGCGGCGTACGAGAGTTCTTGGGGAAGGGCTGACGAGAGACGGCCTTCCCTGACCGGCGTCGACACCGCCTGCCCGTGGGCGCGGCACCCGGCGCCTGTCTACCGGCGGTTGCCCGTCCAGACGATCCGCCTGGCGAAGCATCCTCGCTCGTCGGCCTTCGCGGCGCGCAGCGCCTCCAGCTGCTCCGGGGTGATGCCGAGTTCGGCGGCGAGCGCGAGCAGCACCTCCACTACGTCCGCGAGCTCGCCGGGCGCCTCCTCCTCGTCCGCGTCCAGGAACTCGGCGACCTCCTCCCGCAACTTCTCCCGCAGCCGGGCCCGATACTCCTCGGGGGCCGCGATGTAGGTGACCGGCTCGGCTCCATCGTTCCGGATGATCTCTGGGATCCGGTCACGTACTAGCTTGCCGATCCTGGGGGCCGCCTCGGCATTCGACACAGGTCTTGCTCCGCTCGTTGCGTTGAGGCCGAAACTCTGCCCGATGGAGGTGCGTAACACACTCCACGGGCCTCGTTGTTCCACATCGCTGCCCGGGGCCGCAGGGCTCACGCGGATCCGCGAGGTCTGGCCGAAGCTCTCCACGCGCGTGCACCGGCCATGTCGCCGGGGAAGCCCGGTGGAGGTGTACGGCTGCGGGCCACCGCGTCGGTCGCCCGGCATGGTCGGAGCCGGAGCTGCGTACCGCTCGCGCTGGCTGGGTAGGGTCGCGCCGTTCTTTCGAAGCTGCTTGTCGCCAGGGGGCGCAATGGACGTGCGGATCGTCGTGCAGAACCTCGGACTGGGGGCTCTGCGTAACGGCAATGGTGATCCAGAGGACCGGTGGCCTGCCCTCGCCGAGCGAATCCTGAGCACCGGCCCCCCCGATTTCGTCTGTCTCCAGGAAGCCCTGGGATGGGGAGAGTTCGGGCACCGGCAGCTCGCTCGGGCTTCATACGACCTGGACA
The DNA here is from genome assembly GCF_053601115.1 of Streptomyces sp. NPDC004788. Taxonomy (NCBI): domain Bacteria; kingdom Bacillati; phylum Actinomycetota; class Actinomycetes; order Kitasatosporales; family Streptomycetaceae; genus Streptomyces; species Streptomyces sp. NPDC004788. Next base: position 22,756 of record NZ_JBSGBF010000021.1, on the reverse strand, counting down.
TGGACCCGCTACCGCTCCCGCCCTCCAGTTCGGGCATCGTGCCGGCGCTGTTCTACCGCCGTGAGACGCTCGGCCGCTGGACCCACTGGAACACGGACTTCGCCGACCAGACCCTGCACGGCTTCGGCGCCGCCGTCTTCGACGTGGGCCTCCCCGCCCCGCTCACCGTCATCAGCGCCCACCTGGACCCGTTCGTCCCGGACCGGGCCCGGCACGAGGCCAAGCTGCTGGCGACCCGGGCCCTGCGGTACGGGCCGTACGGCATCGTCGCCGGCGACATCAACTACCCGCCTGCGGACCCGAAGCACCCGGCTCCGGACTACGTCGAGATGCGCCCGTACAACCGCGCCGCCCGCACGAGGCTCCCCTCCGAGAGCGGGGGCCGGATCACGCCGGAGCGGCGGATCGCCGAGACGTTGTCCTACACCGGGTTCGTAGACGCGGCGTGGGAGCTGTACGAGCGGACCGGCGACGAAACCCTGCTCCGCCGCACGTGCGCCGACGAACGCATCGATCAGCTGTGGGCGTCGGCGCCGCTGCGCGATGCGATCACCGACTACCAGCTGCTGAACTCTCCACCGGAAGCCTCTGATCACCACGGCCTCGCCGTGGTGCTCGACCTTGCCCGGGCTGCGACCGATAACGTCTGGGAGTACCGCTGAGCCAAACTCCCTGCCAGCCGGGACTGATGCCTGGCCCGCACGGGGCGAGTGTCGATCACCACCAGCGAGGATCATCAATCACGCCGTGGAGTTGCTCGAAGACGTCGTCCCGTCAGATGGCTGGATGCCTCGATGCCTGCAGGAACACGTTGTCCCGATACGGGTCGCTGTGGCGGGGCAGGTCGGTTGTGACGATCAGCAGGTCCTGGAGTTCGCGCTTCCCTTGCACGGATGGCCGTGCGCCTGTGGCACGGGCCACCGCCATCCGCACCCGCGCGGGCTCCAGGGCCCAGTGCCCGGCAACATGGCCTTGCCCGCACTCTGTGACCACGTCGCGGCCGTCGACCCGCACCGTGCGCACGTCGTGGTTTCGGGGACAGCGCAGCGGCATGATGCTGCCGGCGGTCACGAGCTGGATCCGGTCCGACTCGATGGTGAGGGGGCCGGACTCCACCGCCGGTGTGGCTGCCGGCTCGCGGGGCGGGACCGACGTGTCGGCGAAGAACTGGGCGAGCCGCCGGGCTGCGCCCCGCATGGGCGACGGGCCAGGAAAGGGGGGCTCGATGTCATCGGCCAGCGCGCTCGCCCCGAGCCGGCCCGCGTACTGGTTCCGGGCAGCGTTGAAGAGATCCCACAGCGGCGTGCCCCGCCCGGCAGCTCGGTCGTAGCCCTGCCCGGTGGCGGTCAGCGCCCGGTCGATCTCGTCGATGATCCGCGGTTCCCGGTCCACCGGGCCGTCCAGTGCTTCGCGCAGTTCGGTGACCGGTATCTCTGCGGGGGCACGGTCGCCGGTGTACGTGCGCGCGAACAGGAGCAGGGCCAGCGTGGTCAGGTCGTCGGCGGCCCGCCCGCCGGCCTCCCACGGAAGGCCAGCGAGATGACGAGCTGCTTCGTGGACCGCAGCAGCCCAGGAGGGCGGCGCGGAGGAGGGGAGGAGGAGGCTCATCTCCAGGTCGAGGTCGTATGCGCTCTGGTCGGACATGGTGCCCATCCTGCCGAGCAGCCAGCCGCCGCGGGCGAGGATCGGGAAACCAGATCCCGGCGCCCGGCTCGTCCGATCGCCTCCTCCGCGACGTGCAGCGCCCCTGCCGGCTGACGCCGAGACCGGCAGCGAGCGCGAGCCGCACCTCCGCGTCCGCGAACTCGCGTGGCACCGCCAGTGCACCCAATCGGGGAAATCCGGTCTCTTAAGGGCAGGGCGCCGGTACACAATGCCCGGCATGACCTATGTGAGCCCGTTTGGCGACATGGACACGGACCACGAGTGGCCCCGTGCCCTGTGCCTGTCCCGCACGCACTGCTCGAACGCTGTCGAGGAGACCCTGACAGAGTTCTACCAGTGCGCGGTCGCGGCCATCGGCGCGGAGCCCCCGTGCCCCCAGCCGGCCTTCTTCCTCGCCCGGCACTTGGCCGAGCTCTCTCTGAAGGCGCTCGTCGGGCCTGTTCCGAAGAGGTTCAACCACGACCTCGGCAAGCTGCTGGCGCATCTACAGGAGAGCGGCGACGACCTTTTCGCCGGGGGCGAGGAGCAGCACCTGATCGTCGAGTTCGTCCGGGACCTGTACGCCCGCGACCCAGGCGGCGACGAGGGGCGCTATGCGACCACCAAGGGCGGGACTCCCGCACTGGCCACGGTCTGCTGCGCGAACCCCCTGCTCTTCCGCCGGTACATCGACCTCCTCTTCGACTACACGCAGGAACGGCTCAACCGCGTCGGCCAGAAGGTCTGAGGCGCGGAGCCGCACGGCGTCCGGCTCCTTGCCGGAGTCGGCGGAGTGACCGGCGAGCGAGCCCTGGACCGGCGGCGGTCCAGGGCTCGCTGGCTTCCCGGACCGGCCTGAACCGCCGGGCGGCCGGGTGGAGCAACGGGCGGGTACGGGTTGTGCGTCAGGTGGCAACGAACCTGTGTGCGGGGCCGGTGAGCAGGCAGTGTGCGTGGATGGACAAGTTGATCGAGTCGCTCGGCTCGCTCATTTCGGGTGGCCTCGTCGCCCTTCTGACGTGGTGGCTGACCACCCGCGCGCGCAACCGCCAGGACCAGGAGCGGGAGCGGGAAGCGCTGCGTGGGCACGCCGACGCGCTGATTGTTGCGGTGTCGGACCTGCGGGCGGCGGGCACCGCCAACCAGATGCTGTGGGAGACGCTTGCCGAGCGCGGCCGGACCGTGCTGCTGGCGGGGCTCGCCTGCATGGGCGGCGCGGCCCGGGCCCGGATCGCCGGCGGCACCGACGTGCAGAGCGGTCTGGCGGGCCTCGGCCGCGGGGCGGAACTGCTAGCGCAGGAGAGGATCGTGAGCAAGCAGGCCGCCGCCGCGCTGCGCGAGCCCTTCACCCGGATCGCCGCCGCAGCCGCCCCGCTGCTGCGCTGCCCCGACCCGGCCGTCGTCACCGCCACCGAAGAGCTGATGAGCGCCGCCGGGAACCTCGAGGACACCGCGCGTCTGGAGGAGAAGCTCGCGGCGTTCGGCCGGGCCGCCCAGGCAGCCACCGCACCGCCAGCGAACTGGCGGGAACGCCGCCGTGCCCGGCGGGCCGCCCGACCGTAGGATGCCGCTGCCGCCCCGCTACCTTCGTCCATTCATCCGCGCGGGTGAACGGGTGGCGGCCCGGACCGCTTCTCGGCCACGATGCCCGCATGCAGGACAATGAACCGCTGGAGGAGTGGGCGCGTCGGCGAGCTGAGCGGCAGGCCGCTTCGAAGGGCAGGCTTCGGGCCGTGCCGCTCGGAAACGGCCCGCACTGCGGGGGCCACGTCGACCCGGCCGCGCCGAGAGCGCTCGAAGAGTGGACGGGCACGGAGTGGGCGGTCGTCGGCATCGCCGAAAGCCTGGCCGCTGCGAAGGCCGTGCTGTATCCGCCGCCGGTGCAGGAGAAGCCCGCCAAGTGGGACCGGCCAGCCATGGGCAAGGGGCGCGGCCGGCACCGGAAGCCGTCCCCGACTGAGGGCCGGGCCCAGTAGGCCAGAGCTGCCGGGAGGCCCGCTGGCATCGTTCCTTCCATTCATCGAACGACGGGCGCCGACTCCCGCTCGCCCTGCTCACCCGTCCATGTCCAGCCTCACATCCGGGTTGCACTGGTGGCACGCCTTGACGCCGTTCACCAGGAGCTCGCGCGCGTTCTGGTCGTCGATGAGCCGGGCGCGCTTGGGCCCCGGCCGCGGCGCGAAGACGCAGTCCGCCGCATGGACGACGTAGGGGACGGCGCCCTCCGGCGTACGTCGCCATTCGATCGCCCAGCCTTCCGCCGGCAGCACCGCGCCCTCACGGCTCGACAGGCCACGCTGCTTCTCCAGAGGCGGTGCGTCGCCCGCCGGGTCCGCGTGTTTCAGGCGCTCACCGACGAGGCCGATCTGGATGTCCAGGTAGGTCCTGATGATGTCCACCTCGGCCCGCTGCCGCTCCAAGAACCCCTTGATCACCTGGAGGCGCTCTTCATCGGGCGGGAGCGGATCGAACATATGCGCGATATTACTCGGATGGGTGCCGCCCCGACTCGCGTGGATCCGTGTGACTTAGATGGCGGGTGAGCGCTCGAGTTGCCGGGCTGAGCGTTTCAGGTGGCGAGGAGAGGCGGCCGTCGTGACACTCGGCCCATGCACGCCTTCATCTCCCACGGTCACAGGGACAAGCCGTGGGTCACTCCGTTCGTGGCCAAGATGCGTTTGTCTGGCGCCGACATTTGGTTGGACGAGTGGGAGATCCGGCCGGGCGACTCCATCCCGGGCAAGGTCAACCAAGCCCTCGATCTTGTCGACACCGTGATTCTCTTCTGGTCAGCCGATGCAGCGGGGTCAGCTTGGGTCAACACAGAGATGGAATCTGCGCTGACTCGGAAGCTCACCGAAGACGGGTTTCGGATCATCCCCGTAAAGCTCGACGGCACTCCCCTGCCCCCGCTACTCCGCCCTCTGATGTACGTGTCCCTTGAAACCGGCGAGGAGGATCTTGCTTTGCGCCAGATTCTCGGCATTGGTTCAGAAGCAGAGCTGCTCAGGACAATGCAGCAGACAATCCAGGAAGCCGGTCTGGAGTACAGATACTTCCCTGGCCTGGGCGTGATGGTCGCATGTCCTAAGTGCGGTGCGCCCAGCTCGGGGCTGCGAGCCATCCAGGACGTCGACTACGCCAGAGATGACATCTACCAAGGTGCCGAGTGCACACGGTGTGGCTGGTCCGACGCCAGTGAGGTGTAGCCGGGCTGAGCACCTCAGTTGGAGGTGCCTGCCAGCTGAAGCGCCCAGTCACAATCCGCGGCGCGCGTCCCGTATGAGGGACGCCGTGGCCGACTCGCCGCACCCAGCTCGCGGCAGCCGGGCCGGAGACGTAGACAGGAAGTGCAGCACCGACGACAGGACCGGACAGGCTGCACCCCTGGTCGGGAGCCGTGCCATCCCGTTTTTCCCCCAAGCGGCACGGCTTCCACCGGCAGCTGGGAGCGAGGACGAGTGCTGAAGGCACCGGTGGAGCCGATGCTCGCGCAGGCCCGGGAGACCGTGCCCAGCCCTGGCACCCTGGGGTCGAGGCTCGCCTTCGAGGCGAAGTTCGACGGGTACCGGTGTCTCCTGTTCACCCCCGCCGAGCCGGGCGGTCCGGTGCTCCTGCAGTCCCGGCGGGGCAGCCTGATCCAGGAGCGCTTCCCTGATCTCGTACGCGCCGCCGCGCAGCTGCCCGCCGACCTCGTTCTCGACGGCGAGCTCGTGGTGTGGCACGAAGGGAGGCTGAGCTTCGAGGCCCTCCAGCGGCGCGCGGCAGCCGGCCGGCGCACCACCGAGATGCTGGCAGCCGAGTGCCCCGCCCATTTCGTGGCCTTCGACGTGCTCCAGGCCGACGGGGAAGAGCTGCTGGCCCAGCCGTACGAGCGCCGACGCGCCACTCTGGAGGCGCTCTTCGTCGACTGTGGGCTGGTGGCGCCGTGGACGTTGTGCCCGATGACGACCGATCCCGCCGTCGCGCAGGAGTGGCTGACCGCGTGGACGGACGTCCCTGGTGTCGAGGGCATCGTGATCAAGGGACAGGGACAGCGGTACCTACCCGGCACGCGGGGGTGGTTCAAGGTCCGCCGGCGGCACACCACCGAAGCCATCGTGGGGGCCGTCACCGGCAGCCTCACCCGACCGCAGATCCTCGTCCTGGGCCGGTACGACGACCACGGTGCCCTGCGCCCCATCGGCCGGACCGTACCGCTGTCACCGGATGCCGCCCGCCAGGTCGCCTGCCACCTCCGCCCGGCCCCGTCCGGCCACCTGTGGGCGGGAGTGCGGTTCTCCTCGTCCTGGGGCTCCCGCCAGCCCCTGGACGTGGTCCTCGTCGCGCCGGAACTGGTCGCGGAGGTGGATGCCGACACCGCCATCGACCGCGGGACATGGCGCCACCCCCTGCGGTTCGTCCGCCCACGGCTGGACGTTGCCGTCGATGACGCGCCCCGCTTCGGCGAAGGAACCGTCGCCGGATGACGCAAGGCGCTCCGGACCCGAACCGCACCGGGCCGTGATCGGAGGGCGCCGTCAGTTCAGGGCCGCGAGGAGAGGCGGGGCTGGCTGGCGCCGTTCCCACGTAAGGGCTCACGACTCGGGATTCTCATCAGGCGCCGCTCCAGCGGCCCGTCGGCCGGCCTTGATCTGCCCCGGACCCGGCCGGGTCACGAGCAGAACATGGCCGTGGAACATAGCTCGGTATCGCCGGTTGGCCAAACCGGCGATACCACGGAGTATTGATGGTCCACCGCCACGCCCTGTCCGTCCGTCGAAGGGAACAGACGACGACCACAGACCACCCACGACGCGCGCACGGTCAACAGGCGGCACGATCACGCCGCCGCGTAGCTCGCCCGGAAGAGATCCTGCGCCCGTTCCACGTCCCTCGGCGTACGGAGCTGCACCTCCAGATCACCCGTCCCGTGGTGTCCGAGACCGGACACGTCCCGGGTGAAGCCCGGAACAAGATCGACATCCTTCGGGTCGACCTTCAGATAGACCAGGAGCTTGCTCCGCTGCGGCGGACACACGCAGGCGAAGTTCCGCAGCCGCTGGTACGCCCGGTACATCTTGCGCTCGACGCGGTTCACACCGTCACCGAGACCGAGCAGTGCCTCGTCGACCGCGCTCGCCAACTCCGCCATCGACGCGCCCTGGACGTCGGCTGCCGCCCGAGCGACCGCCTGCCGGCGAGTCTGGCGGGCCACGCGCGTACCGCTGCTGCCGGACGCCACGGTCTCAAGCCCGAGCAGATCGCTGCCGAAGAGTCGGTAGCGAACCAGGTCGATCGCGCGCCGGTGCTCGCGCACGGCGTGCACGTCGTAGCGGGTGAAGTCGCCGGCTATGCAGATCAAGCGCGGACCGCTCCACAACACCTGGGACGCGGCCGTCACCCCGAGCCGGTCGCGGACCAGGTGCTCGAACTCGGCTCGGTGGTCCACCAACCAGCTGAGATAGAACAATCCCTGGTTGATGACGCCGGCATCGACCCCACGCTTGTACTCGACGATGACCGGCGATCCGTTCTCGTCCAGCCCGAGCGAGTCGATCCGGCCGCCGTGGACCGGCCCGGTGGTGTACTCGCTCGCCAGGAATCGAACGCCCAACAGCGTCTCCATGTGAGCCTCGACGAGACCCTGCACATCTACCTCGACCTCAGCCAGGCGCGACATGACCTCGGTCACTTCGTCTTTCGTGTTGAACAGCCTCAGCCCCGACACCGTCCCTTCTCCGATTACGGGGATGCAACGCCGGACGGTGATCGAATTGTTTCCGTATGGGTCTTCGGAGCCGTGAAGATTCCGTGAGGCCCTACGTACGGCCCGGCGGGGCGCTCGCGTCCCACAGCTCCCCAGGGGTCTGCTGCCTCCACATACGTCCCACAGGCCGCCGGGACGAGCGCCTGAGCACTGCGTTTTCGCAGGTCAGCCCTCGTAGCTCAGTGGATAGAGCAGGCGCCTTCTAAGTACTTGGCGCATCTCGCACAACTCCGAGAGCCAGTCACCGCACCCACCCCACAGCAAGCCGTTGCCGAGTAAATCCGACAGGGAAAGGAAGGATGCCGGACCTCCGGCCGAAATGGATCGCTTTCACGTTCGATTCTGAGGCATTGTCAGTGCCGTGTCCTAGCGTGAATTCCCTGTCGAGGGAATGGTGTTGGGAGGGCTCTCAGTGTTCTTTGGCGAGTCATCTGCGGCGTACGAGAGCATCACGTCGCGGATGAAGGCGCTGGCCGTGGTGCGGCCGCTATTGGCGCTCGACGACAGTCCGGCGAAGAGGGAGCGAGGCTGGGAGCGGTACCGGCTGGCCGAACTCGCCCTGGTGGCCATTGACTTCGTGACGCTGCGGATAGGGGCGCGGACGGCAGTTCGACAGGAAGCCGTCGTGGAACGGGTAGCTGAGTCTGCGGCGCTCCAGGTTCCCGGGCGGGCGGGTACCGAGTATCGGGAAGTCGCGCGCTGGCTGGTGGAACGCCTGATCAACACCGAGAGACACGACCGGTGCTTTCGTCACGAGATCGGCAGCGTGACGGGCGACGGCTTCGTCGTCAGGGAGTTTCCGTTCCAGATCCTCAAAGACGTGCCGGACGAAGCCGGGCAGGCTGCGCTGACCGTTACTGATGCGGCCATCACGGTGCTCGTCCATGCGGTCGATGTGGACATCGCGTCCGAGCAGATCGCGGCGGAGGCCAAGTTAGCCGCGTTGCTAAAGCGCGCGCGGATCGGTGAGGCGTGGCAGGCCGCCCGCGCCGCCCATGTCCAGAGCATCCGGTACGCGAAGGAGCTGCTGGACCGCATGGAGGAGATGAAACGTAACGTTCGGACCGTCGACTGGGAAGCGGATCTTGAGGGCCCGCTGAAGGAGGCGCAGGAGCACGTTGAGGAGAGGTCTCGGGCGGAGACTCAGCTGAAGGCGCAGGTGGCGCAACTGCTCGAGGTCACGGAAGAGGAACACAAGCGGCAGCAGCTAGAAGCACTGGATGCGCTGATCGAGGATTGTCTGCAGCGGCACTTGATGCTCATCGACATGCTGCTCAGGGTGGTTCCTGAGTTCCGGCGCCAGCAGGACCGGCAGATCTTCGTACCACCCGTGGTCAATACACGGGTGCATCTGCGCAGCCAGCTCCTGGAGCCGGCGCTCGAGCTCAGCATCGAGGACAGCGAGCGGCCCCTGGAGACGTTCGTGCGCGGGGTGCTGGGTCCGGTCCGCCCGAGGGTTATGTACCTGCCGGACTACTTCGAGGCCCTCACGCGGATGCCGGAACCGGCCGAGGTTGAGCTGGTCGCAGTGGGCGCATCGGACGACTGGGAAAACACGTCCGATCCACCGAGGTTCGACGACGCGCAGCATGCATGGGTGGACAGGCTGCTTTCGGTTGTCCCCGGGGAGGGCGTGCGGCTGTCTCGGCTGCTCGAGCGTGCCCGCCAATGGGGCGACGGCAGAGGGCCAGGTGACGACACTGACCATCTGCTGGCTATGGAGACCGCGCATCGTTTTCGGCATGTCCCCGTCGCCGAGCTGGCGCGCGGTAGAGAAGCCATCGTTGTCGTGGATGACGGGACTGAGTTGGACGATCCGGTTTTCGGTGGAAGCGACTTCCTGCTGTTGCCGGCCGTGGGTAGACCGGTCTCCGACAGCGCTGATGCGGCCCCGAACACGCAACCGCCCCATTCACCAGAGTTTGTTCCCCGCACCACGAGCGACGATCTGGAGCCGAGTGCATGACGCAGTACGACGATGTTGCCGCAGCAGCCAGGATGGTGGCTCTGGCTTTGACACGCGGCAAGTCCCCAGCACGTTCTGGAGAGTACGCCCAGCTCGTGCGGCGGTTCGAAACGGAACCGGACTTCGCCCAGCTGGTGCGGAAGGTCGCGCAGGGTTTTGACCTCACGGTCCGGGAGGTGCACCCGCAGGCGGGACTGGTCCTGGCAACCACGACCGAGACGGCTTTCGCCGTCTCGATCAGCGACCTCGTGCCGAATGCGGAGAACCGGCCGCTGTACCTGCTCGCTCACCTGGCCATCGCGTCGCGAGCCTTCCCTCGTCCGGAGGACTTGGACGACGACGAGCACGTCGCCCGGGTATCGGTGCAGAAGGTCGACGAAGACGTCAGGGCCTATGCGACCGTCCTTGAGCGCCGTGCTGCAGCCGCCGACGAGGACACCGACCCGCCAGCCGGCAGCCCTGGGCTGGAGGGATTGTGGCGGGCCTACCTGCGTCGAAACCCCACCGGTCGTACGGACAAGGACAGGACTCCCCGCTCGGCGACCTACGCGCTGGTGAGGAGGGCGTTCGCGCATCTCGAGCAGCGCGGATTCGTCCGCGCGACCAGTGAGGAAGAGGGCGGCACCTACGCCACCAACGTCCTGTACAGGCTGCACATCCGTGACCAGGCAGCCCGGGAAATGCTCCAGGAACTGGCCGCCCTGGGCATGGCTGCCTTGCCGCACCACGATGCGCCACTCCCATCCGAGGCTCCGAAGCAGCCTGACGCTACCGACCACGGCATGCTCCCGGACTCCGCCCCAGCCACCTGACGCCATCGCGATGTAAGGACCCCTCTCCATGTACGAGTTGAACCGCATCCTGCTGCGCAACTTCGGGCCGCTCGATGCCCGCTACGAAGACGTGAACCTGGACTTCTCTGGCGTGGGCCCCCTGGTTGAGACAGCATCCCTGATGCCGACGCCCGGACACGTCACGCAGCGGCCCTCGCCGGCCAGTCTGGTCATGCTCCAGAACGGCGGCGGCAAGGGTGTGCTGCTGACCGGCATCACCTGCACCACGATCCCGCTGCGTCACCATGACCCGGAGGAGCTGCGGAGCTTCGTCGTTTCTCCGGCTCAGCCCTCCCATATCGTCCTGGAGTGGGCTGATGCCCGGACTGGCAGGCTCTTGGTCACCGCGCAGATCCTCGCGCCCGAGGGCGATGGCAAGCTCAAGCGCCGCTTCTACAACTTCCACCCAGGTGCCGCCCTGTCCGCGGACGATCTCCCTTTCCACCGTGATGGTCACTGGCTGCCGTTCGACCACTACTGCAACGAGCTGAGCGAACTGCAGGCCACGGTCGAGGCGTTGGAGCTTCAGATCGTGGACGGGCAGGAGAAGTGGGAGAAACATCAGGCCGGTCTGGGTCTCGAACCTGGCCTCTTCGATGTCCAGCGCAAGATGAACGCCACCGAGAGCGGGGCGGCCGAGGCGTTCACCACCTCCAGTGCGGCAGCGTTCGTCCAGTGGCTCCTGGAGAAGGCCAACGACGACGACAAGTACACCAGCCTCGGCAGTACCTTCGAGACCTATGCCGGCGCCCACGACCAGCGCGAGAAACTGGTCAAGGAGCGGGAGTTCGCGCTGACCATGGAGGAGATCTGCGCCCGTGTGGCCGAGCGGTACCACGAGCACACCAACCAGCAGCGCGAGGCTGGGCAGGCCAAGGTCGGCCTCGCCGCACTTGCCGCAGGGCTGATGCGTCGGCATCAGATCCTCACCGCCGCGGCACAGGCCACCACAGGCACCGTTAGTGCTGCGTACCAGGCATATGAAGCAGCCAAGCAGGAACTGGACCTCGCAAATGCACGTATGGCGCATGTGCGTTGGGCCACCTGCGGTATCGAGCTGGACGAATCAGCCGAGGAACAGAAGCGAGTCGCCGCGACAACGCAACGGCTGGAAGACCGCCTTGCGGGCTGGCGCAGTGTCCCGGTCGCTGTGCGTCACGCGGCTGCCCAGGAGCGCCACGGCCGCATGCAGCGGTCCCTCTCCGAAGCCGAGGAAACAGCCGCCCCCTATTTGCAGGCGTGTGATACCGCCGCGGCAGCGCTGCGGGCTGGCTATGCGGCGGCTGAAACGCAGGCACGCGCCGTGGCCGGCAATCTGGAGAGGGAGATCTCCGAGTCTCGCAGCAAGATCCAGCAGTGGCGCGAGCGAAGCGACTCGCTTCACAGGGATGCCGGTACGGCTGAGGGAGAGCAGCGCCAGTTGCGCCGTCAGGTGCAGGACTTCGAAGAGCAGCTGCGCACCGCACGGGACGAAGGACAGGTGCAACCCGGCGAAAGCGCCGCGGACGCCGCCTCCCGGATGGACGGCGAAGCTGATCACCACGGCCAGCTCCGTGTAGAGGCCAAGAAGGCACAGGATGAGGCCCGCAGCCGCCGGACACAGGCATATCAGCAGCTGCCTGCACTGCAGGAGCGGGCTCTCGATGACCGCCGCGCAGCAGAAGCGGGCGAAGCGGAGACCGACCGGCTACGCGTCCGCGCCGAGTCCGTGCGCCGCCACCCCGTGACTGCGGAACTGCTTGAGCTCGGCCTCGAAGATCTGCAAGACGGCGATGCCCTGACCTGGCTCGCCGACCACTGCGCTGCCCTGCAGAGCTCGATCGAGCGGAAGATCACCGCTCTGGACGGTGCGCTCAGGCGGACACAGCTCCAGCACAGCGCGGATGAAGAACTCCTCGCCGCCCTGGACACCAGCGACGGCCTCCTGCCCGCCACCAAGGAGGTCCGCACCCTGTGCGCCGACCTCTGTGCCCAGGGCATCGACGCCGTCCCCGGCTGGCAGTGGCTGCGCGACAACGTCCCACCGGACGATCACCAGCGCCTCATCAACGACCACCCGGACCTGGTCGGCGGCATCATCGTAGGCGGCGGCTCCGCAGCGCTGGATCAGGCGCAGCGTCATCTGGAGCACACCCGTCCCCTGCCCACGGCGGCCGTCGCGGTAGGAACCGGGGAACGAATGCTGACGCCGGTACCCGACACAGGCGGCCGGATGGTGCCCGAGCCGACCCCGGCCCTGCATGACGAACAGGCTGCGGCACTCGAACGAGCCGAGGTTGAAGCACGCCTGGCGGCCTCCACGCAGGCAGTGGATGAGCTCGGTGAACGCATCGGTGTCACCCGCGACCTGGGCAACAAGATCACGTACTGGCTGGACGATATCGGCCCCGTGAGCGTAGAGGTCCGGCTCGAACGGCTCCAGGAGCTCCGGACGGCAGCGCAGGCATCCCAGGCCAGCCTTGAGGTCGCGCGCGCCAGCGCCGCACAGCATGACGATGCCGTCACCGCTGCCGAGGAGGTCTACACACAACAGGAAACGGCTCACCGCGAGGCCGCCGAGGCCGCGCAGGCGATGCGCCGCCTCACAGAAGCCGAGGCGAAAGCCAGCCAGGCACGCGACCGGATCACCGCGCTCGAGGAAGAAGCTCAGCAGCGCCAGCGCGAACTCGAGGAGCTGGGCGAGAAAGAGGAGACCGCCCACAGCGACATCGCACGCATGACCCAGGCGGTGGAAGCCGCCGTCCAGCAGGCTCAGAGCCATGCCCAGGCGCGAAAGAAGGTCACCGCCACGCCCGAGGCCGAGCAGGCTCAGCACACCAGGGGAGCGCCCCGCGAAGCGCTCACTGTCCTCCAGCACCGCTACGAGCAGGCAGTCGAGGACCTGCGCAGTGTGGACATCGGAGAAGACCAGCGTCAGCGTGCTAAGGAAGCAGAAGACGCCCTGCGCGCCTGCCAGGACGAATGGGCGCAGGTCCCTGACCGGGTCAAGCCCTTTGCCCAGGAATACAGCCGTTCTCCCGCCGCGGCGGATGACGTCCAGCGCGACGCCGTACAGCGCGATCTAGGCCAACAGCTCATCAGCCTCCAGGACCAGCTACGGCGCCTTCGGGACAAGGAGAGCCGTCTCAAGGAACGACACCGCACGCTCGCCACCACAGCACAAGACATCAGCGCTCAAGACGTCGCCGAGTGGACCCCACACTCCCTCGAAGAGGCTTACGACCTGACCGCCCGTGCCGAACACGCCCAGGCGGAGGCCCAGCAGGCCGAACGCGGCTTTGACGAGGAGTACAACGCGGCCCGCAGGCAGCAGAGCCAGCACACTCGCGAACTCGACGCCTTCGGTCACGTCCTAGCACGCTTGGATGCCACGATCGAACAGCTCGGCATTCAACCCGCGGCGGACCCCTACGAAGGCACCGCCGATGCGGCCGAACCCGCCGTACGGCAAGCCACCGCCCGCTACGAAGACGCCCGGAGCAAGCTCACTAGCACCGAGCGCCGCGTCGAAGACAGCGTGTCCTTGCTCAAGGACCAGGCCGGCGACGTCCGCTTCGAACAACTCGACATCCCTCTGCGCAACCAGATCTCGGCTCTCGACCGGCGGCACATCCCCGCCGCCGCCCGAGAGTGGACTACGGCGTTGCACCACGCTGCCGCAGCCCTGACGACCCAGCTCGAAGGCATGACCAAGGCGCGCGAGGCCCTTGTGTCCCAGCTCAGCGGCTTCGTCACCGATCTTCTCCAGCAAGTGGACCAAGCAAGCCGGTTCTCCCTCTTCCCCGACGGTCCCACGCCCTGGGCAGGGGAACGCTTCCTCACCATCCGCTACAGGAAGCCTGAGCCCTCCGTGCTCACCGCCCATATGCGCGAAACCATCGACAACCTCGCCGCCAACCCGCGCACCCGCAAGCTCAAAGGCACCGAGGTGGTCATGCGCTGCCTGCACGCAGCCGTCCCCCGCTTCACCGCCGAGGTCATGAAACCCAACGCCACCCAACGGATCGAACGCGTGCCCGTCGAGAAGATGGGCAAGATCTTCTCCGGTGGTCAGGAACTGACTGGCGCCATCCTGCTCTACTGCGCCCTCGCCGCGCTGCGTACTTCCCCCGGCCCCCGCAGCCGCACCCGCCACGGCGGACTGCTCCTCCTGGACAATCCCATCGGCCGCGCTAATGCCCCTTACCTCGTCGACATCCAAACCCAGATGGCGGCAGCGCTGGGCATCCAGCTCATCTACACCACCGGCCTGAGCGACGAAGCCGTCACAGCCCGATTCCCCGCCACCATCCAGCTGCGCAACGACGCAGAAGCCCGCACTGGCCTCTCCCGCATCCGCCTCGACGACCACGTCCGCAACGCCCTCATCCCCACCCCTCGGACCGCCCCGGACACCCATGGGCCCGAAGCAAACGGATACCTCAGCTCCGCACGCCTGTACACCAAGGGGGATACGAACCGGTGACGACGCCCACCCCCGAGCAGCTTCCTGGCCTCTCACCAGGCGCCGCTCGCCTCAGTGCCGCACTGCACGCTCGCGCCGAGAAGGCCACCGTGCCGCGCGCCACGGTGATGGAAGCCTTCACCGCGGCACTCCCCGGCACCGCCCGCGGTGAGGACTCCCGCACCGCACTGGCCACCTTGCTCGAAGAACTCTCCGACGCCGGCACCCTGCGACTCCCCCACGGTCAGAGACACAAATGGGACGCAGGCCGTCCCGCCCTGCCCGAACAGATCCGGTTGCCCGCAGTCGCCCCGCGCAAGCCTGCGTCTGTCACCACACGGCGCTCCTACCGCCCTGAACTCGACTGGGTCCACACGGCGTACCTCACCTCCGCCCACCACGAAGACCTAGCCCTCATCAACCGATGGTTCCGCGACACCAGCAATCGTCCTGAACTTCGCGTACCGATCCCCCTGCGCGAACGCTCGTACGAGATCTTTCAGGACGAAAAGCGCCTCGATGGTCTCCTCTCCGGTGCACTCTTCGCCCCCGGCCGCCTTACCTTGGAACAGCTCGGCACCTTTCGCGAGCCACCACCCCTCGCCTACCGACTGCTCGGCGACGGAGACACCCTCCTGGTCGCCGAGAACAGCGACACCTACGCCACACTCCGAGACCTGCTCACCCCGAATCCCGGGCGCACCAGAGCCGTGGCCTTCGGCTCTGGACGAGCCTTCGAAGCCTCCATCGAAACGGTCAAAGAGATCCATGGAATCCAACGGATCGCCTACTACGGCGACCTGGACGCTGAAGGGCTGTCGATTCCCGCCCGTGCCTCAGTAACAGCCACCCAGTGCGGGCTGCCCTCGGTCGAACCCGCCTCCGCGTTGTACGACCTCCTCCTAAGCCACGCCTCCACTCCGAGTCAGATGGTTTCCGATGAGCGCGCCCACACGCTTACGGCCTGGCTGCCGCCCAGACTGCGACAGAGGACTCATGAGGTACTAGTGTCGGGCCGCCGTATTGCACAGGAAGCCACCAACCGTAACCAGCTGGCCGGCGACGCCACCTGGTGCCCTTGAGTTCGTCGGGAGACCGTGAGCGTCTCCAGGCCCGACAAAGCGTGGATCAGCTGGGCAGCGGCCACCATCCAGCGCCGCGACCAGCTGAGCTCACCACCCCGGTTGCCCGACATTCCCGAACAGCGAGCCGACGACCTACAGATCGTGGGGGTCTCGCTTGTTTCCCTGGATACGCAGCATGATCACGGTGCGGGGTCTTGGGTCGCCAGCAGGGCCTGGGACGGTGCGGACGTGGACGCAGGCGGGTACTGAGGCCAGTCCGTCGGGTTTGTCTGTGAGGTCCAGGACAACGAGGAAGTTCAGGGGCGGGCCGTTGACCTGGTAGGAGATCGCCTGTGGGAGGAAGGCTTTGGTGTAGGCGTCCCAGGAGGGGTTGGCCCAGTCTCGCTTGAGTTCGAGCGTGATCAGCTCGTCGTGGGGGCGCCAGGCGATGTCGACGCGTCCAGCGCCGATGTTGTTGACTTCCAGTTCAACGCGCAGGCCCTGGCCGCGGAGAAAATCGCGGAGGTCTCTACCCATCTCCTTTTCCAGGGGCTTGACTTCGTCCTTCTTGAGGCGGCGGAGGTACTTGCGGGCGTCGCCGCCGAATTTCTGCGTCTCGTTGAGCCGCAGGTCCAAGAAGCGGAGCAGGTAGAGCAGCATGCGGTCGATATCGGTGGCAAACTGGCCGGTGTAGCCGTCGGGACACTGCTGTCGGAGATCGGTGCGGGTCTTGCGGTAGGCGGCGGCGATCGCGGGGATCTCATCGACGGGTTCTCGAGCCTGGCGTGCCTGCCACATGTCGGACAGCCGGGCGGCGAGTTCGGGTGCTGCGGCGAGGAAGCCGGACAGGCGGTCGGCGTCGTCGGGCGGGAGGGGGAGCCCGGCAAGGACGGTTGCCGGGCCTTCAGGTTTTGGGCGGGGGTCCTGCCCTCCGGCTGACAGGGCTTCGCGGAGAGCGGTGGCCTGTTCCCGGACGACCGGGGTCGTGGGGTCCTGGTCGAACTCGGACGCACTGCCGAGTTCGGCGAGCCACTGGTCGAGCAGGGCTAGGCCGCCTTCGTGGGCGAGCAGAGTCTGCTCGACACGCGGGGCCAGTAGGGCGTGCAGGCCCGGCGCCGAGACGGAGGCACCGGGTGTACCTGCCGGTGATAGGGAACCGTCGGTAGGGGTGAGCAGGTCAAGACTGCGGTGGGCTGCGTAGACGTCGACCAAGCTGGTGATGACCGCGGCGGCGTGCAGCCACGACCCTTCTCGGTCGGCGCCTTGGGCGTGGACGAGGGTGTCAAGGAGCTGCTGCCAGGTGGCTAGGGTGTCCAGGCGGGGAACGCGCCAGCCGGGTGGCAGGCCGAGAAGGTTCAGGCGGATGTCCAAGATCGCGTCCTGGAGCCGGCGAACGGTGTCGTCGGAGATGGTGGCGCCTGTCGTGTAGGCGAGGACGGCGTCCAAGGCTGCGCCGAAGCCGACTGCGTCCGGGCGTTCCTCCATGCAAGATGCGTCGCTCAGGTATTCGCGGGCTTTGAGGAGCTGGGGGCGAGCCTCGTCCACGGAAGCGGCAGTGAAGGCTTGGCGCAGCGTGAGCATGCCCAGCTCGAAGGCCGCGTCATCAGCGACGTCGTCGTGGTCGAGGAGATGCTCCAACAGCGGTGGGATTTCCGGGGCCGGAAACTGCTCGGCGAGCGCGCCAGCTACACGGACGGCGCGGGCTGCGAAGTCCTCGTCGATACGTGCCAGTTCCCTGCGCATGCGGCGCAGTCTGTCCACAAGGCCGTGGTGGCTCGCGACGCCAGCCAGTACGAGGCGGGCGCAGGCTTCCAAAGCGATACCGCCCATAAGATCCAGGCGGGTGCGGCTCGCGTCCAGCCAGACGTCGGCGAGATCCTCCCCGAGCACCCGGACGGCATCGCGATGGGTGAGCAGGGCCGTGACGACATCTTCGAGAAGGAGCGGGTCGTCGGGGGCCTCGGCTGCGGCGAGAAGGAAGTCCTGGCCGGCTGGGCTGGTCAGTGTGATGCTTTCGCTGCAGAGGACTGACACCAAAGCGGGCAGGTCGTCGTGGTCTAGCAGTTCGTCCCGGGCCTCGGTCAGGAGCACCGGACCGCCAAGTTCGGCCAGGGTAGGTGGGGGCGCGCCGGAACGACGTGCTTCGGCCAGCAGGCGCAGAGGATCGGTGGCAGGGCCTGTCATCGTTGTGCCTCCTTCCTGCTGCCGGACCGGTGTGCGCCTTGGACTCTATGCCGGACGCCGCCGGCGGGCGCTCGAGCCGGGCGGGGCTGGCAGCCTCACCACAGGCGTTGTCCTGGCGGAGCGAGCCGCAGCTGGCCTTCGGGGATGAGGGAGGCCACGTCCTGGCCGCGAGCGGTGGCGATGATGACCTGCAGTTCCGGCGCCATGTCAGTGAGCTTGACCAGGTCCTGCACCATTAGCCGCAGGTCCTTGCTGTCGACTTCCTCGGCTCCAGGCGAATCTACGATCAGAAGTCCCGGGTGCCGGCCGACACCACTGCGGATACCGTGCCGCAGCAGCCCCGTCGTGGTGACGATCTTCAGCCGCAGCTGTTCGCCTTCGGTAAGGGAGCCATAGGGGTGCTGCTGGCCGCCCTTCCACACCGTCAGGGTGGCGCCGGTGCCCAGTTCGACACGTTGGAGCATCTCCAGCCCGAGAGCACGGCCCATGGTGACGATGTCCTGCTCAACATCCTTCAGGACTTGCTTCAACGCTGCGGTCCGGCGGGTGTGCGCGGCCTTCTCAGCCGCCTTGAGGACCGCGTTGGCCACTTCCAGGGGAGTAATGTCGACGGCGGCGTCCAGATGGGTGAAGCGGCCCTTTCGCTCGGCGACCGCTCCCTCCAGACGGGCCACGGCCAGCTCGACGGCCCGCCGTTCGCCGGTGCCAGGGTCCTTAAGCGCCTCGTTGAGGGCGGCGTCCGCCCGGTTGACGGCGTCGGCCGCGGCCGACGCCCGCGCCTGAGTCGTGGCCAGGGCGCTGGCGGCTTCTTCCACCTCCTGCTGGACGCCGGCCAATGCCTGCCGAAGGGTTTCCGGTGTGTCCTCCTCTTCCTCTCCGTGAGTGTCACCGTGGTCGGAGGGGTCTGGCAGTCGGGAGTCGCACAGCGAGCAGTGCCCCTCCTGCTCGCGGGCCCACTGATCCTTGGAAACCTTCGTGTCGCAGCGAGGGCAGATCGTCGGCGTCAGGGTGTGAAAGAACGCATGGGCCAGCACCGCTTCCTGGGCGGTCTGCACGACCTGAGCGAGACTGTGCCGCTGCTCCTCCAAGGTGTCGTGACGCAGACGGGCCGCCGCGAGTTGGCGCTGTGCCTCGCTGGCTGCCGTCGTGGCGTCGGCCAGCGTTCGGTAGGCCACGCCCAGGTCAGCGGCGGCCTGACCGTGATCGGGCAACGCCTCCAGGCGGGCGCGCTCGGCGTCCAGCTGCCGGGTCAGCTCGCCTAGCTGGGCCCGCCTTGCCTCGGCGTCGGCCGCCGCGCGCTGGCGAGCGGCGGACAGCTGAGCAGCCACCACCTTCTGGGCCACCGAGGCGGCGACCATGGTCGCCGCCCACGGAGCGCCCAGGAACAGCTCCAGCAACCGGGTTGGCAGCGCATTCTTCGAGTCGTTGCCCAGCAGATGGCCCAGGCCCTTGCGATTGATGTACAGGCCGCTGGCGTAGGAAGGCCACGACAGTTCACCGGTGACGGGCAGCGCTTCCACGTCTCCACGGGCCCTTTGCTGGGTACGCAGGGGCTCCAGTCCCAGACGGTCCAGCATGAAGGCGTCCATCGACTCCTCGAACGCCTTGACTCCGTCGAACGAGATCAGGACGACCCCGGTCTGCTGGGAGACCACCCGGCCGACGGGTATGCCGTCGGTCACCGTCATCTCCACCTCGAGCGGCTCGGCATCCAGAACGAACTCGCAGCGCACGTGGCGCAGCCAGCTGCGCACATCGCGCTGCAGGCCCGCTCGGCCTCGCAGACACCACAGGATGATCTCAAGGACGCTGGACTTGCCTGCCTCGTTCTTCCCTGTGGAAGCCAGACACCAGACACCGGGCCCCGGCTGCCACTCGAAACGGAAGGGGATGTCGGTCTCGTCCTGCTGCTGGCCGTCCGGAGCCGGCCGGACTCCCTCGAACTCCACAGCCGTCACCAGGATCCGGTGCGGACGTGGCAGCGCCGTATGAGCCCTTACCCCGTGCTCAACAAGTACCTCACGCACGACGTCGACCGGCTGCCGGGACGCCTTGGCGATTTCCGCCAGCCACGCTTCAACCGGGCCCGACGCATGGTCCTCGACTTGTGAAATGCTCTGACTCACGCCGCCAGCCCCTCCCGTTCGAGTGCGGCCTCCAGGCGCTGTCTCACCCGGGCGGTGATGCCGCCGATGAGCCGCCCTTCCGGAGTGCCCGCATACTCCTCGTGCCCGTACTGCAGTGACTTCAGCTGCCCCCCGGACATGCCCTGCGCTGCAATGGACACATACGCGGCCTGCTGGTCGTACCAAGCCAGCAGCGGCTCCGCGGTCCGCAGCTCCTGCGCCCGGACTGCCCCGGCTTCGAGCAGGTAGTAGTCCCGGCGCCGCACGTTCTCGTCGGATACCCGCCCCGCTCGCCGGATGGCAATCAGGTCCAGATGCCGCAACACACTCAACGCGTTGTTCAACTGCTCAAACGCACCGTGCCGTCCACGCAACATCCGGTACGTGTGCAGCTCCGGCTCCCGCTCCTTCAGCACCGCTCGCGCGTCGAGGAGCCGCTTCCCGGGCAAGCGGCCCTCTTCCCATCCGGAGATGATCAAGTTGGCGAGGTAGTCCGGGTTGCGGATGAGG
Organism: Streptomyces sp. NPDC004788; assembly: GCF_053601115.1. NCBI lineage: Bacteria > Bacillati > Actinomycetota > Actinomycetes > Kitasatosporales > Streptomycetaceae > Streptomyces > Streptomyces sp. NPDC004788. The sequence goes on along the minus strand of NZ_JBSGBF010000021.1, from coordinate 2,236 downwards.
AAGTCCAGCTTCTGCAGCTTCCGCTCGGACTGGATCACCTTGACCGCCAACGGCGGCACGTCTCCGCCGGCATCGCACTCATCACCGAGCCGGTCCAGGATGAAAAGCATGCGCACCGCTGTCTGCCCATTGGTCGGAGCGACGATCCCGAACACCCCCTGATCCAAGCCATCGCCATACGTCACGCACCGGATCCGATTCGCCACCGGGCGCATACGTGCAGTGACCATACAGGCTGAACATCGACATTGGGAGATGTTCAACATGGGCTGCCTTGAACGACGCGAGGTCTACCGGGGGACTACGCCGGCACCTGGTGGTTACTCGGCTTCTCCGACTCTCTCTACCTACCTGGGATGCGGCTCCGCTCGGTCCGAGCGGACTTCAAGTCAAAGACTCGCGTCCGCCTTGAGGCATAGGGCGCCGTCTTCAAGCCCTTGCCGGCGCTAGCCCAGAAGCCGGCGGAGCGTCGGACTGATCGAGTACAGACTGCTCGAGTTGCCCATGTGGCGGCGATAAGACAGCTGCCCTTGATCCTGAAGATCGTTCAGAATCTGCTCCACCACCAAGGACGGTGTCTCTGTGCGTGCTGCGAGATCGTTAATAACCGTGCTACCGGTCGGCTGGTCGTTGACAAGCTCCGCGATGACCGCTCGGCGGTGCTCCTCGACTTTCGGTAGCACAGTGGAGATCCCGGCACGGTAGCCCTTACGAGTCAGGTGAAAGTCATGGGCGCCACCGGCCCGAATTGCCACATCAACGTAGTCCTGCTCGGCGAGCATGTGCAGGCTCTCCTCCACCTGCTCGTTGCTGAGACCGGCATCGCTGGCCCGAAACTTCACCGCAGCCCAGCTGAGCAGCGTCATTGTATTAGTCCTGAGTGCCTCCCGGATGGTCTCGGCGAGCAGGACTGTGTCCGCTGCGTTCAGGCCCGGTGCGACGGCTGTGACCCGGGCGTATGCAGGCAAGGGTCCGACAGCCGGCCGAGGGTCGTAGCCGTGCAGAGCGTCCGCGATCTGCTGCGCAGTGTGTACGACGCCCTCCGAGGTGCGATCAGCAGTGATCCACACGATGTGTCTGAGGGGTGCGGGCATCGGTACTTCGTCGAGCCGGACTGGAATCAGGAGGGATTCCCCGTTGACTCGGGCCACTGCTGCCGCGTCGAGTTCTTCGCGCACCCACGGCTTGTTCACCGAATGCTGCGAAACGACGGCCACAACAGCATCAGCCATCGCGATTCCCTCATCAAACAAGCGCCGCACAAGGCTGTCCCCGGGGCGGATTTCCCACCTGTCAAGCCATGCCGCCACCCCGCGGCTGCGAAGTTCGCGAGCGACAGGCTCGACGAAGTCGAGCTTGTCCTCACTCGCGTGGGAGAGAAACGCTCCGGGCCGCTCTGCATCGTCGGGCTCCATGAGTCCAGGATGCGCGGCCCACCAGTCGTCTGCGCGCCGAGCTCGCCGTAGGGCCGTACGACGAACAGGCAGGGGGACTGAGCAGCAACAATGAGGACGGCAAGCCTCGAGACTGCCCTACAGACGGTCACTCAGGATCCCCTTAACGACACCTCCGATGGGATGACGTCCCATGCCGCCACGGCCCGCCGCAGCCGCACTTCCTGGGGAGAATCTGGGGAGTGCCGACGGCTCTGGGGAGCACGTGGGGAGAATCGACCGCGTAACGCGGCCCGACCCTGAAAGATGCTGAAATACTTATCCGTGCAGGTCAGGGGTGGCTTCGCCCGCATCAACGCAGGTCAGCGCCACCCCCTAGACACCTTCATGACGTACGTGCCGAGATCGTCGGCCTCGACGATCCCGGGGAGCGAGCCGCCCTCACGTAGGGGCGTGACATAGCGGGTCGCTACGACCTCTTGCAACACTTTCCCAGGCCACCCATCTCTTCAGCCTTACAATCCACGGACGACTTCTCCGGAGCGCAGAGGCAGGAAACCACGGGTCGACGGTGCCGGGGAGGATCCGGGGAGTTTCGGCCGGCGAGCCGGTCTCCCCGCTTCCGGGCAGACCGTCGATGGTGCCGCGCCCCTCGCTGCCGGCTTCCGGCATGAAGTGAGCATAGTAACCGAGGGTGATCGCCGACGAGGAGTGCGAGCCGTCAGGCCGGGGTGTGCACCGCCTAGTTGTATTGGCCCGCAGCGTTGTTGACGCGGCTGATGGGCGGGTGTCCGTCGAGTGCGGTGTGGCAGCGGTGGTGGTTGTAGGTGTGGAGGAAGTCT
>NZ_JBSGBF010000020.1:0-94193 GCF_053601115.1 Streptomyces sp. NPDC004788 | reverse complement strand
GCCACCAGCCGCGCCGCCTCCGCCGCGTCCGGGCGGGCCGCCGGGTCCTTGTCGAGGAGGCGGGCGAGGACCGGGGCCAGTTCGCCCGCGCGGGTCGCGGGGGGCAGCGGGTCCGTGACGATGGCCGCGAGGGTCGACCAGGTGGAGGTGCGGCGGAACGGGGTGGTGCCCTCGACGGCGGCGTAGAGGGTGGCGCCGAGGGCCCAGACGTCGGCGGCGGGGGCCGGTGGGGCGCCCTGGGCGCGTTCCGGGGAGAGGAAGTCGAGGGAGCCGATGATGTCGCCGCTCGCGGTGAGGCGGGCGGAGGCACCGTCGGCGGGGTCCTCGAGGGCGGCGATGCCGAAGTCGGTGAGGACGACGCGGCCCGAGCGTTCGAGGAGGATGTTGCCGGGCTTGACGTCCCGGTGCGTCACGCCGGCCGCATGGGCGGCGGCGAGGGCTTCGAGGACGCGGGCGCCGATGCGGGCGGCCTCGGCCGGGGCGAGCGGACCCCGGTCGGCGAGGATGTCGTCCAGCGAGCGCCCGTCGACGAGTTCCATGACGATGACCGGCCGGCCCTCGTGTTCGGTGACGTCGTGGACGGCGACGACCCCGGGGTGGCGGACCCGGGCCGCGGCGCGGGCCTCGCGCTGCATGCGCAGGCGCATGGCGGCGAGTTCGGCGGCCGCCGTGTCCGTGTAGGTGCGGAGTTCCTTGACGGCCACCTCGCGGCCGAGGACCTCGTCGACGGCCTGCCAGACGACTCCCATGCCGCCGCGGCCGAGCTGACGCACCACTCTGTAGCGGCCCGCGAGCCGCCCGTTCTCCCCCGAAGACACCGCTGCCCCGTTCCCTGTCGAGCTCGACGATCTTGTGAACTCGTCCAGGGTACGGGGCAGTTGGCGGAAAACCGACCGTTTGGGCCCGGTCGGGCGCCCTTAGCGCTCGGTCGCCGTCAGGTCGCCGCGGCGCGGGGCGGCGAAGCGGTCGAGGTCGGCGCGGGTGAGTCCGGTCAGGGCGTCGACCTCGGCCGTGTCCAGGGCGCCGCAGTCGATGCCGCGCAGCAGGTAGGAGGAGAGGGCCTTGGCGGTGGCGGGCTCGTCCATGACGTCGCCTCCGGCGTGGTTGGCGTACGCGGAGAGGCGCTTGGCGGCGGCCTCGAAGCCCTCGCGGTAGAAGGCGAAGACGGCGGCGTAGCGGGTGGGGATGTGGCCCGGGTGCATGTCCCAGCCCTGGTAGTAGGCGCGGCCGAGGGCGCGGCGGGTGAGGCCGTAGTGGAGCTTCCACGCCTCGTGGACGTGGGCGGTGGGGCCGACCGGGAGGACGTTGGTGGAGCCGTCGGAGACGCGTACGCCGGTGCCGGCGGCCGCGACCTGCATGATCGCCTTGGCGTGGTCGGCGGCCGGGTGGTCGCTGGCCTGGTAGGCGGCGGAGACGCCGAGGCAGGCGCTGTAGTCGAAGGTGCCGTAGTGCAGGCCGGTGGCGCGGCCCTCGGCGGCGTCGATCATGCGGGCGACGGTGGCGGTGCCGTCCGAGGCGAGGATGGCCTGGCTGGTCTCGATCTGGATCTCGAAGCCGAGCCGGCCGGCGTCGAGGCCGTGCGCCTTCTCGAAGGCTTCGAGGAGCCGGACGAAGGCGGTGACCTGCTCGGGGTAGGTGACCTTGGGGAGGGTGAGGACGAGGCCGTCGGGCAGGCCGCCGTGCTCCATGAGGCCGGTAAGGAAGACGTCGGTGGTGCGGATGCCACGGTCGCGTACGGCGGCCTCCATGCACTTCATGCGGATGCCCATGTACGGGGCGGCGGAGAGGTCCGCGTACGCCTCGCTGATGATGCGGGCGGCGCGGGCCGCGTCGTGGTCCTCGTCCGTACCGGCGTAGCCGTCCTCGAAGTCGACGCGGAGGTCCTCGATGGGCTCGCGCTCCAGCTTGGCGCGGACGCGGCCGTAGACGTCCTCGGCGAGGTCGTCGGCGAGGCCGAGGACGCGGGCGAAGGTGTCGGCGTCGGGGGCGTGCTCGTCGAGGGCGGCGAGGGCCTGGTCACCCCAGGAGCGGATGGTTCCGGCCTCGAAGGCGTTGCCGGGGACGTAGACCGTGTGGACGGGCTGGCGGGTGCCGGGGTCTCCCGGGTAGCGACGGTCCAGCTCGGCGTCCACGGTGGCGAGGGAGGCGCTGATGCCCTCGCTGACCGCGCCCGCGAGGCTCGTCGACACCTTCTCCTGCTGACCCATCCCACATCCTCCTGTTTTCCGCTGCACGGAATCAACAATCCGTATAGCGAAGTTAATCGTCGGTCCGGATCCGCGTCAATGGGTGTCCGGTGGGTGTCGGACCGGGGCCGGAAACGGCCGGGGGCCGCGCGGTGAAGATCACCACGCGGCCCCCGGACCGGTACGGAACAGCAGATCAGCCCTTGCGAGCGTCAGCCCTTGCGGGCCTGGATCTCCTGGGTCAGCTGCGGCACGACGTCGAAGAGGTCGCCCACCACGCCGTAGTCGACGAGGTCGAAGATCGGCGCCTCGGCGTCCTTGTTGATCGCGACGATGGTCTTCGAGGTCTGCATGCCCGCGCGGTGCTGGATCGCGCCGGAGATGCCGGAGGCGATGTACAGCTGCGGCGAGACCGACTTGCCGGTCTGGCCGACCTGGTTGGAGTGCGGGTACCAGCCGGCGTCGACGGCGGCGCGGGAGGCGCCGACGGCGGCACCGAGCGAGTCGGCGAGCGCCTCGATGATGCCGAAGTTCTCGGCACCGTTGACGCCACGGCCGCCGGAGACCACGATCGCGGCCTCGGTCAGCTCCGGGCGGCCGGTCGACTCGCGCGGGGTGCGGGCGGTGATCTTCGTGCCGTGCGCCTTCTCCGAGAAGGAGACGGCGAGGGCCTCGACCGCGCCGGCGGCCGGGGCGGCCTCCACGGGAGCCGAGTTCGGCTTGACCGTGATGACCGGAGTGCCCTTGGAGACACGGGACTTGGTGGTGAACGAGGCGGCGAACGCGGACTGCGTCGCGACCGGGCCCTCGGCACCGGCCTCCAGGTCCACGGCGTCGGTGATGATGCCGGAGCCGATGCGGACGGCGAGGCGGGCGGCGATCTCCTTGCCCTCGGCGGAGGACGGGACGAGCACGGCGGCCGGCGAGACGGCCTCGTACGCGGCCTGGAGGGCCTCCACCTTCGGGACGACAAGGTAGTCGGCGAACTCGGCGGCCTCGGCCGTCAGGACGCGCGTGGCACCGTGCTCGGCGAGCGCGGCGGCGGTGTCGGCGGCGCCGTTGCCGAGCGCGACGGCGACCGGCTCGCCGAGGCGGCGGGCCAGGGTCAGCAGCTCCAGGGTGGGCTTGCGGACGGCTCCGTCGACGTGGTCGACGTAGACGAGAATCTCGGCCATGGGACTTCAATCTCCTGCGAACGAAGAGGGGGCGGGTCTGGTGGGCTCGCGCGAGCCCGGGAGGGACTCCGGGCTCGTGAGACTGCCTCTTAGATGAACTTCTGCTCCGCGAGGAAGGCAGCGAGCTGCTTGCCGCCCTCGCCCTCGTCCGTCACGATCGTGCCCTTGCTGCGCGCCGGACGCTCGTTCGCCTCGTCGACCGCGGTCCAGGCGCCCTCCAGGCCGACCTCCTCGGCCTCGATGTCGAGGTCGGAGAGGTCCAGGGACTCCACCGGCTTCTTCTTGGCGGCCATGATGCCCTTGAAGGACGGGTACCGGGCCTCGCCCGACTGGTCCGTCACGGAGACGACGGCCGGGAGGGACGCCTCCAGCTGCTCGGAGGCGGTGTCGCCGTCACGGCGGCCGCGCACGACGCCGTCCTCGACCTTGACCTCGGAGAGCAGGGTGACCTGCGGGACGCCCAGGCGCTCGGCCAGGATCGCCGGGAGGACACCCATGGTGCCGTCGGTCGAGGCCATGCCGGCGATGACCAGGTCGTAGCCGGTCTTCTCGATGGCCTTGGCGAGCACCAGCGAGGTGCCCATGACGTCGCTGCCGTGCAGGTCGTCGTCCTCGACGTGGACCGCCTTGTCGGCGCCCATGGACAGCGCCTTGCGCAGCGCGTCCTTGGCGTCCTCCGGGCCGACCGTCAGCACGGTGACCTCGGCCTCGTCCGCCTCCTCGGCGATCTGCAGGGCCTGCTCGACCGCGTACTCGTCGAGCTCCGAAAGGAGGCCGTCGACGTCCTCGCGGTCGACCGTCAGGTCGTCGGCGAACTTCCGGTCGCCAGTGGCGTCCGGCACGTACTTCACACAGACAACGATCCTCAAGCTCACGCCGGCTCTCCTACTGCATCGTCATAACTGGGCTGCGTTGCTGCTCGCAGCATAGGCGCCTGAAGGGCGGGTTTCCGGTCGGGGCCCGGGCCTTGCGGCCGGGCCCCGAGCGAAATATTACTCGCCAGTACACCCAGTTCGTTACCACTGAGCAAGCGCTCAGCCATGTGACCTTGCCAACGCCGCCGAGCCGGTCGTACGGGAACTCTCAGTCGCGCAGCGCGTTGAAGCGCCCCTGGTGGTACAGGAGCGGACGGCCCGCGCCGTCCGGGTCGCCGGCGACGGCCTGCGCGATGACGATCCGGTGGTCCCCGGCCGGGACGCGGGCGACCACGCGGCACACCAGCCAGGCGAGCACGCCGTCGAGGACGGGGACGCCCTCGGGGCCGCGGCTCCAGCGGGTGGGCGCGGCGAAGCGGTCGGCGCCGCTGCGGGCGAAGGTGGCGGCGAGCTCCTGCTGGTGCTCGCCGAGGATGTGGACGCCGATGTGCTCGGCCTCGGCCACCACGGGCCAGCTGGACGAGCCGGTGCCCACGCCGAAGGAGATCAGCGGCGGTTCGGCGGCGACGGAGTTGAGGGAGGTCGCCGTGAAGCCGACGGGCCGGTCCCCGTGAGCGGTGATCACGGCGACGCCGGCGGCGTGCTGCCGGAAGACGGAACGCAGCAGATCGGGCGAGCCGGTGCGGGGGGCGCCGATGGTGGGCACGGCCGGAGCGGCCGGAGGACCGGGTATCGGGGTACCGGGTACGGAGGTGAGGCCGGGCATCGTCGGGAGCGGGCGGAGCTCGGGCGAGACCGTCATGGAGTTGTCCTTCTGCGGGAGCGGCGGGAGAGGGGTCGCGGGTTCGTCAGACACCCGGACAGCGCGCGCTCGCGGTGCGACCGAGGTCCACATGGGCCCGGCCGTAGAGAAGGAGTTCTGGAGCCATTACGCCAGACTGGCGATCGTTGACGTGTGCAGTCAAGTGCGTATTGGCATGTGGGAGAAGTGTCACGGCGTCAGACGGCCCGGCCCAGGGCGGCGATGACGTCGGCCTTCCGGGGCTGTCCGGCGGCCCGGCGGACGATCCGGCCCGCCCGGTCGAGGACGAGCACGGTGGGCGTACGGACGATGCCGAGCGCGCGTACGAGATCGAGGCGCTCCTCGGCGTCGATCTCGACATGGCCGACGCCGTCGACCAGGGCCGCCACGTCGGCGAGGGTCCGGCGGGTGGCCCGGCAGGGCTGGCAGAAGGCGGTGGAGAACTGGACCAGGGTGGCCCGCTCCCCCAGCTCGGCGCCCAGCTCCGCCGCGCCCAGGACCTCCGTCATCGCGCCCGCCCCTTCTCGTCCGTCCACACGAGGTGCAGCGTCCCACGGGGGCGTTCGATTCCCGCACGCCGGTGCCACCGCCGGCCACCGGGAGTGACGAGAATCTCCCCGCACGAAGGCGTCTGGACTGGTCACGAGCCCCCACATGCGGCACGATCTGCCCAAAGCCGAAAACCTACGGCCGCGTAACTTCGCCGGGAGAACCCTCCTCAGGCACAGACGAAAGGGTTCCCTCCCAGATGGCAGAGCTCGTCTATCGGCCGGTCATCGGCGCCGCTCTCACCATGTTCAAGGCGCTGGACCTGAAGATCGACACCCAGGGTTCGGAGCACATCCCGCGCCAGGGCGGCGCGGTCCTGGTGAGCAACCACATCAGCTACCTGGACTTCATCTTCACCGGTCTGGCCGCACTGCCGCAGAAGCGTCTGGTGCGCTTCATGGCGAAGGAGTCGGTGTTCCGCCACAAGGTGTCGGGTCCGCTGATGCGCGCGATGAAGCACATCCCGGTGGACCGCGCCCAGGGCGAGCACGCCTACCAGCACGCGCTCAGCGCGCTGCGCTCGGGCGAGATCGTCGGGGTGTTCCCCGAGGCCACGATCTCGCAGTCGTTCACGCTGAAGAGCTTCAAGTCGGGTGCGGCGCGGCTCGCGCAGGAGGCCGGCGTACCGCTCATCCCGATGGCCCTGTGGGGCACCCAGCGGATCTGGACCAAGGGCAGGCCGCGCAACTTCCGGCGCAGCCACATCCCGGTCACGATCCGGGTCGGCGAGCCGATGGAGGCGCCGGCCGACCAGTACGCGGGGGCGATCACCCGGCGTCTTCGCGGGCGCGTCCAGGAGCTCCTGGAGGCGGCGCAGCGGGCGTACCCGGTGCGGCCGAAGGACGCCGACGACACCTGGTGGGTGCCGGCGCACCTCGGGGGCACGGCGCCCACGCCGGAGGAGCTCAAGGCCGCCGAGAAGGCCGGGAAGTAGCCAGGCGCAAGCGTCACAGCTGCGTGGGGAGCGTCCGCCAGAGGTACGGCCGGTCGGGGGCTGCCCGCAGCGCCGCGAGGACGGCCGGATGGGGTTCGGCGTAGAGCTCCGGGTAGTCCACCTCGCCGAACTCCGGGCGTACGGCCCACGCCAGCCGCTCCTCCGTCACGGAGAACTGGGCGTCCACCCCCGGCGGCACGTTTCCGCGGGGGTCCTGCCGCGCCCACCGCTCCCCGCCCGGCAGCCTCAGCGCGACGAGCCCGTGGACCGCCGGGTTCGAGCCGTCGTCGTCCGCGAGCCGCTGGTAGCAGAGCGCGGCCGGTATCCCCCGGGCCCGCAGGAGCGCCGCGTACGCGACGGCCTTGGCGTAACAGATGCCGGTGCCCTGCTCCAGGACGTCGGAGGCGCGCCAGGTGACGCGCGGGTCGCCGGAGTCCTGGGAGTGCGGGATGGTGTCGCGGACGAATTCGAAGGCGGCCTTCGCGTATGAGTATGCGTCGACATGATCGGCGGACAAGCGGTCGGAAAGGGCCCGTACCGTCGGGTGCCCATGGTCGACTGCCTCACTCGTACCCAAGTAGGCAGAGATGTCGGGGTCCTGCTGGATCAGCTCCATGGACCGGGAGCATAGGAATGCGGCCGTACGGAAGTCAATGACTTTCCGCACGGCCGCATACTCATGCAGTCCTATGGTGACCGGGACGACTAGCGCGCCATCTCTTCCTTGAGCGCCTGGAGGAAGGCGTCGACGTCTTCCTCCGTGGTGTCGTAGGAGCACATCCAGCGCACGTCGCCGGCCTTCTCGTCCCAGAAGTAGAAGCGGAAACGCTCCTGCAGCCGGCGGCTGACCTCGTGCGGAAGCCGCGCGAAGACCGCGTTCGCCTGTACCGGGTAGAGGATCTCCACCCCGTCCACGCCCCGCACGCCGGCCGCGAGGCGCTGGGCCATCGCGTTGGCGTGGCTCGCGTTGCGCAGCCACAGGTCCTTGGCGAGCAACGCCTCAAGCTGGACCGACACGAAGCGCATCTTGGAGGCGAGCTGCATGGACAGCTTGCGCAGGTGCTTCATGTGGCTGACCGCGTCCGGGTTGAGGACGACCACGGCCTCGCCGAACATCATGCCGTTCTTGGTGCCGCCGTACGAGATGACGTCGACGCCGACCGCGTTGGTGAACGCCCGCATCGGCACGTTCAGGGACGCGGCCGCGTTGGCTATCCGGGCGCCGTCGAGGTGCACCTTCATGCCCTTGGAGTGGGCGTGCTCCACGATGGCCCGGATCTCCTCGACCGTGTAGACGGTGCCGAGCTCGGTGTTCTGGGTGATCGAGACGACCTGGGGCATCGCCCGGTGCTCGTCCTCCCAGCCCCACGCCTGCCGGTCGATCAGCTCGGGGGTGAGCTTGCCGTCCGGGGTGGGCACGGTGAGCAGCTTGAGGCCGCCCATCCGCTCCGGGGCGCCGCCCTCGTCCACGTTGATGTGGGCGCTCTCGGCGCAGATCACCGCGCCCCACCGGTCGGTGAGCGCCTGCAGCGCGGTCACGTTCGCCCCGGTCCCGTTGAAGACCGGGAAGGCCTCCGCCGTGGGGCCGAAGTGGCTGTGCATGATCCGCTGCAGGTGATCGGTGTACTGGTCCTCGCCGTAGGCGACCTGGTGGCCGCCGTTGGCGAGGGCGATGGCCGCGAGGACCTCGGGGTGGACGCCGGCGTAGTTGTCGCTGGCGAAGCCCCGGACCGACGGGTCGTGGTGACGACGGGCGTCGGTCCTGGGGCCCAGGGCCGAGGTCACGGCTTGGGGGTCAGCCACAGGCGCTGTCCATTCACTTCCTGTGCGGGCTCGTCCCAGAGTCCGGCGATGGCGTCGGCCAGGTCCTTGACGTCGGTGAAGCCCGCGAACTTCGCATTCGGGCGCTCGGCGCGCATGGCGTCGTGCACCAGTGCCTTGATCACCAGGATGGCAGCCGCCGCCTGCGGGCCGTCGTCGCCCCCCAGCTTGCGGAAGGAGTCCGCCATGGCGAGGGTCCACGCCTCGGCCGCCGCCTTGCCCGCGTTGTACGCGGCGTTGTTGGCCTGCGGCTTGTGCGCGCCGACCTGGCTGACCAGGGCGTAGCGGCCACGGCCGCCGCTGCGCAGCAGGCCGTCGTGGAAGGCGAGGGAGGTGTGCTGGACCGTGCGGATCAGCAGCTTCTCCAGGAAGTCCCAGTCCTTGAGGTCGGTCTCGGCGAAGGACTGGCTGCCGCGCCAGCCGCCGACCAGGTGGACCAGGCCGTCGATCCGGCCGAACTCCTTCTCGGTCTTCGACGCCCAGTCGCGGGTGGCGCCGAGGTCGAGGAGGTCGACGGTGTCGCCGATAACCCGGGCGCCGCCGTGCGCGTAGCGGGCGGCGTCGACCGCCTCCGCGAGACGCGCCGGGTCGGCGTCGGACGCGACGACGGTGGCGCCCGCCTCGGCGAGACGCAGGAGGGTGGCACGGCCCGCGGGGCCGGCCGCGCCCGCGACCGCGATGACGGCGCCGTCCAGCGCACCGCCGTTTCCGTTGGCGTTCATGGGCGTCTCCTCCGTGTGCTGCGCAGCCTCGGTCACGCGGCGGCCCGCTCGGGCATGTCGGCGGCGGTGATGCCCTTGGTGTCGGCGATCACGCCCTTCATCTTCTTGGAGAGGGCCTCAAAGAACATGCTGAGCGGAAACTCGTCCGGAAGCACGTCGTCGACGAGCTTGCGCGGCGGGAGCGAGGTGTCGAGGGCGTCGGGGCCCTTCGCCCACTTCGAGCCCGGGTGCGGGGCGAGGTAGGTGGAGACGAACTCGTACGCCTTGAACCAGTGCACGAGCTTCGGACGGTCGATGCCGTCACGGTAGAGGGTCTCGATCTCGGCGCAGAGGCGGTTGGTGACCTCGGGGGCGCGCTCCCAGTCGATCGTGAGGACGTTGTCCGTCCAGCGCACCACGTCGTTCTTGTGGAGGTACGCGAAGAGGAGCTGGCCGCCCAGACCGTCGTAGTTGCGGTTCCGGTCGCCGGTGAGCGGGAAGCGGAACATGCGGTCGAAGAGGACCGCGTACTGCACGTCACGGCCGTGCTCGTTGCCCTCGGACTCCAGCTTCACGGCCTCCTTGAAGGCGGTGAGGTCGCAGCGGAGCTCCTCCAGGCCGTACATCCAGAAGGGCTGGCGCTGCTTGATCATGAAGGGGTCGAAGGGCAGGTCACCGCGGCTGTGGGCACGGTCGTGGACCAGGTCCCAGAGCACGAACGCCTGCTCGCAGCGCTTCTGGTCGCCCAGCATGGCGGCGATGTCCGCCGGCAGCTTCAGGCCGAGGGTGTCGACGGCGGCCTCGGTCACCTTGCGGAAGCGGGCGGCCTCGCGGTCGCAGAAGATGCCGCCCCAGGTGAAGCGCTCGGGGACCTCGCGGACGGCGACGGTCTCCGGGAAGAGGACGGCCGAGTTGGTGTCGTACCCGGCGGTGAAGTCCTCGAAGGTGATGCCGCAGAAGCCCGGGTTGTCGTAGCGGGTGGCCTCCAGCTCGGAGAGCCACTCGGGCCAGACCATGCGCAGCACGACGGCCTCGAAGTTGCGGTCCGGGTTGCCGTTCTGCGTGTACATCGGGAAGAGCACGAGGTGCTGCAGCCCGTCGGCGCGGCTCGCGGCCGGGTGGAACTCCATGAGGGAGTCCAGGAAGTCCGGGACCTCGAAGCCGCCCTCGGCCCACTTGCGCAGGTCGGCGACGAGCGCGCGGTGGTACGCGGCGTCGTGCGGAACCAGCGGGGAGAGCCGCTCGACCGCGGCGACGAGGCGCCCGACGGCCTGCTCGGCCTGCGCGCGGGTCGGCGCGCCGTCGGCCGCGAAGTCGATGGAGCCGTCCGTGCTCTGCCAGGGGCGGAGCTCCTCCACGGCATTCTTGAGCTCGGGCCAGGCAGGGTGGTCGATCACCGGAGCGTCGGCGGATATCCCCCCACCGGTCACGTCCTGCACAAGAATTTCCGTCATGCCTCTTCCTCCACAGGAGAACCTTGCGTCAACACAGCGTATGCATGGCGGGATCTCGCCCACAAGTAGGGGTGGGAAAAATTCTTCTGTGGACCCCTGCCGTGACCGATAAATTTCCTGTGCGGCGGGGTTTGAAGCCGAGAAATCCGGGGTTCCGCGCGGCGCCTTCCCGTTCCGCGTCCAGTCGTTAGGCTGCGCCCGAGCCGTAACCGGCCACGGCGGCGCGGGGAACGGACGACGACGGAAGCGAGAAGATCTTGACTTTCCTCACCATCGGTCACCGCGGAGTCATGGGCGTCGCACCCGAGAACACCCTGCGCTCCTTCGTCCTCGCCGAGCAGGCGGGCATGGACGTCATCGAACTCGACCTCCACCTCAGCAAGGACGGCGCCCTCGTCGTCATGCACGACGCCGACGTGGACCGCACCACCGACGGCAACGGGCCCATCGCCACGAAGACACTCGCCGAGCTGCGCGAGCTGGACGCCGGGGAAGGGGAGCGGGTGCCCGTCTTCGAGGAGGTCCTGGCCGCGGTCGGCGCACCGCTCCAGGCCGAGATCAAGGACGTCGGCGCGGCCCGGGCGCTCGCCGCGGTGCTGACCGAGCGGGATCTGACCGGGCGGGTGGAGGTGCTGTCCTTCCACGACGAGGCCCTGGCGGAGATCCGCGAACTGGTGCCGGGGGCGCGCACCGCGCTCGTCGCCGGCCGACGACAGGACGACGTGGTGGCGCGCGCACTCGCCGTGGGTGCCACGGCGCTGGTCCTCAACATCCGCCACCTCACCCAGGACACCGTCGAGCGGGCGCACGCGGCGGGGCTGCGGGTGGTCGGCTGGGTGGTGAACACCCAGGACGACCTGCGCCTGGCGCGCGCCCTCGGGCTCGACGGGGCGACCACGGACCGGCCGGAGATCCGGCGCACGGGCCGCTTCACGGCCTGACGGCCCGGCGAGGTGCCGTCAGACGAGGTCCTTCACGAGGAGCTCGAACTGGAGGTCGTCGCGCTGCGGCACGCCGAAGCGCTCGTCGCCGTACGGGAAGGGGCTCATCCGGCCCGTACGGCGGTAGCCGCGGCGCTCGTACCAGGCGATCAGCTCCTCGCGCACCGAGATCACCGTCATGTGCATCTCGCGCACGTCCCACAGCTCGCGGACCCGGCGCTCGGCCTCGGCGATGATCTGCCGGCCCAGGCCGGCGCCCTGGAGCTCGGGGCGGACCGCGAACATGCCGAAGTAGGCGGCCTCGCCGCGGTGCTCCAGCTGGCAGCAGGCCACGAGCGCGCCGTCCCGCTCGACGACCAGGAGCCGGCTGCCCGGAGTGGTGATGACCTCGGTGACGCCCTGCGGGTCGGTGCGCTGGCCCTGGAGGATGTCCGCCTCGGTGGTCCAGCCGGCCCGGCTGGAGTCGCCGCGGTAGGCCGACTCGACGAGCGGGACGAGCGCCGGGACGTCGTCGAGGACGGCCTCGCGGTAGTTGAGCGTGCCGGTGAGCCGGTGGGCGGCGGTGTCCATGCGGTACGGGTCTCCCCTCGGGCGCGGGCGATCGGCGGACGCGATCCTCCCCGAGCCTAACGCGCGCCCCGCACTCCCCCTCGTACACCTGTGCGCGCCCGTGCGCCCGCGTGGGTCCCGCGGGGCCGGGCATGCATGCGGTGAGGACCGCGAGGAGGGGGGTGTGCGGCGTGCACGGACCGGCGCTGTCGGGCTGGCTGCTGGTGGCGCTGTGCGGCGCGAGCGGGGCGTACTGCCTGTTGCGGATGCGGACGGTCGGCTCCGTCGAGGAGCGCAGGGCGGCCGGGGCGGAGGCCGTGATGGGTTTCGGGATGGCGCTGATGGCGCTGCCCGCGGCCGTGCTGACCCCGCCGGAGTGGGGCTGGGTGGTGTACGCGGTGGTGTTCGGCTGCGCGGCGCTCCTCGGCCTGCGCGCGGCGGTGCTGCGCCGGGGGCACCATCTGCACCATCTGGTGGGCTCGTTGGCGATGGTCTACATGGCGGTGGCGATGGCCGCCGGGCCCGGCGGGCCGGGCGGGCACGGGGCGCACGGGGAGCACGGTGCGGGTCACGGCGACGTGGTCGTCGCGACCGGTGGCATACCCGTGCTGACGGGAGTGCTGCTCGCGTACTTCGGTGTGTACGTGCTGCGTTCGGGCGCGCGCCTGGTTCCGGTGACGGGGGCGGCGGGCGCGGTGGGCGTGGCGCGCGGGACCGCGGCGGGGGCCGAGTTGACGCTGGTGTGCCGGCTGTCGATGGGGCTCTCGATGCTGGCGATGCTGCTCGCGCTCTGAGCGGGCCGACCGGCCGGGCGCACCGGCCGGTCCGCCAAACCGTGGCGTGCGTCACTTGATCCGCAAGCCCGTACCCCCGCGTGGTACCCCGCTCATAGGGTGGCGCCATGTTGGTCTCCCTCGCGCTGCTCATGCTCGGCGTCCTGACCGCCGCCGTCGCCCCGCGGCTCCTGGCGCGGGCCGACTGGGTGGAGCGGGAACCGGTGGTGGCGCTGTGGGTGTGGCAGTGCGTCGTGGCCGCGGTGCTGCTGAGCTTCGCGCTGGCGATGACCTTCAGCGCGGCCGCTGCCTGGCAGGCGGTGCGCGGTCAGGTCTTCGCGCCCGCGCCGAGCGCCGTGATCGAGGCGTACGAGCTGGGCGCCAACCGGCCGTGGTCGGCGGTGCTCGCCGTGCTGCTGGCCGCCGGCGGCGTGTGGACCGGGGCGATGCTGGGCCGGGAGATCGGCCGGGCGCGGGCCCGCCGTGGGCGCCGGCGCGGCGAACTGCTGGTGCGGGCGCCGCTGTTGCCCGGCGAGGAGCCGTCCGGCAGCGCGCGTCTGGTGGTCCTGGAGGGTGAGCGCGCGGACGCCTGGTGGCTGCCCGGCGGGACGCCGCGCCTGGTCATCACGACGGCGGCGCTGCGCCGGCTCAAGGGCCGTCAGCTCGACGCGGTGCTCGCGCACGAGCAGGGGCACGCCCGGGCGCGGCACGACTGGCTGCTGCACTGTTCGGCGGCGCTCGCCGAGGGCTTCCCGGGGGTGCCGGTCTTCGCCGCCTTCCGCGGCGAGATGCACCGTCTGGTGGAGCTGGCGGCGGACGACGTGGCCTCGCGCCGCTTCGGCCGGCTGACGGTCGCCCTCGCGCTGGTGGAACTCAACGAGGACCGCGGCGTCTTCGGCCCGGGCCCGGCCCCGGACGCCGACCTTCCGCAGCGCGTCAACCGGCTGCTGACGGCGACGCCCCGGCTCACCGCCGCCCGCCGCCTCCGGCTGACCGCGGCGGCGGCCCTGGTGCCGGTGGTCCCGGTGCTCATCGCCTTCGTGCCGGCCCTGCGGGCGCTCGGCTAGCCGGCCCCCGGGCATGCCGGTCGGCGACGCGCGGGCGGCGTCGGGCAGGATCAGCGCATGCGCATCTCCGCCGCCGTGTCGGGCGCCCTGGCCGTGCTGTTGCTCGTCCTCGTCGCCGTGGGCTGGTCACCGCTGCTCTCGGTGGACCGGGAGGTGACCGAGGCGCTGCACCACCACGCGGTGGCGCATCCCGGGTTCACCCACGTCAACCGGATCCTGACCGACTGGGTCTGGGACCCGTGGACGATGCGCGCGCTGGCCGCGGTGGCGGCGGGGGTGCTGTGGTGGCGGCGGGAGCGGCGGCTCGCGCTGTGGGTGGCGGGGACGGTCCTGGTGGCCTGGGGCCTTCAGCAGGGCCTGAAGTCGGCCGTCGGGCGGCCACGGCCGAGCTGGCCGGATCCGGTGGACTCGGCGCGCTTCGCGGCCTTCCCGTCCGGGCACGCCATGACGGCGATGGTCGTCTGCGGGCTGCTGCTCTGGGTGCTCGCGCTGCACTGGCGCGAGACGTGGTGGGGCTGGGGAACGCTCACGGGCGCCGCCCTGGTGTCGGTCGTCGGCGTGGGCTGGACCCGGGTCTATCTGGGCGTGCACTGGCCGTCGGACGTGGTGGCCGGCTGGCTGTTCGGCTGGGTCTGCGTGGCTGTGGCGATCATCACGTACCGGCACGGGGAGCGGCGTACGGCCCCGGCTCCGCGACCCCGTCCGGGCCCGCCGGGCAGAACGGACACCGGAGGCAGAATGGGAGAAACGACATGAAGCCGCCTGTCCTGGACGATCCCCCGCGTCGCCCAGAACAGACGGCAGGTCCCGCCTTCGGCCACAAGGGCACGACGACAGGACGCGCTGAGTATATTGGCTGCAAGCCAGTCAACGCAGGAGTCCAGCATGTCCCCGCGTAGCGCATCGGTCAACGAAGAACTTCGACGGCGCTCCCGCGAGCGGATCCTGCAGGCCACGGTGGAACTGGTGGCCGAGCGCGGATACGAGGCGACGACCCTCGGGGACATCGCGGCGCGCGCCGGATCGGCGCGCGGACTGGTCTCGTACTACTTCCCCGGCAAGCGCCAGCTGCTGCAGTCCGCGGTGCACCGGCTGATGCACCGCACGCTGGAGGCGGCACTGGAGCGCAAGCCGCGCACCGAGGACGGCCGGGAGCGCCTCGCGCGGGCGATCGACGCGGTCCTCGGGCTCGCCGAAGAACAGCCCGTGCTCATGCGGACGCACATGGCCGGCATCCTCCAGGCCGAGGGCTTCGTGCAGTGCCCCGAGCAGCAGCGGCTCGCCGCGCTCCTGCGCGACACCGTCGAGCGCTACGGCGCGGCGGACGTGGACGCCGAGTACCCGCTGCTGCGGGCGCTGCTGATGGGCGCGGTGTTCGCGGTGCTGCTGCCCGGCGCGCCGATGCCGATGTCCCGGCTGCGGGCGGAGCTGTTCCAGCGGTACGGGCTCGACTGGGAGCGCGGCAGGCCGCCGGGCGGTGGTCCGTCCGACGGCCTGCCGTTGATCCCCGAGCCGGCTCAGTCCTCGGAGTCGCCGGAGTCCTCCGGGCCGCCGGAGCGGTCGAAGTCCTTGAAGTAGTCCGGCTGCGTCTGGACGTTGAGCTCGTCCATCCGGACCCGGGCCGCCTTGTCCGTCCGCTTGTCGCTGAGCTTCAGGACGTCGAAGCCCTTGGCGATGTCGTTCGAGTAGATGTAGCCGTTGTAGTAGTAGGCGGACCAGGAGCCGCCGATGGCGAGGTGGTCCGCGGAGAGCGGGCCGCGCTCGAAGTACGCGATCTCGTGCGGCCGCCGGGAGTCGGTGAAGTCCCAGACGGAGACGCCGCCCTGGTACCACGCCTGGACCATGAGGTCCTTGCCCTTGACCGGGATCAGCGCGCCGTTGTGGGCGACGCAGTTCTCGGTGTCGGCCTGGTGGCGCGCGATCTTGAAGTAGCTGCGGAAGACGAGCCGGCGCCCGTCGCCCTTGCCGACGATGTCGTAGATGCCGTCCGCGCCGCGGTTCGGGCCGACGGTCGTGTTGCAGGTGGCCGCGCCGCCGCCGCCGAGCTCGTCGGTGAAGACGACCTTGTCGGCCTTCTGGTTGAAGGTCGCGGAGTGCCAGAACGAGAAGTTGACGTTGTCCTCGACCTGGTCGATGACCCGCGGGTGCTCCGGGTCCTTGATGTCGAAGAGGATGCCGTCGCCCATGCAGGCGCCGGCCGCGAGGTCCTCGCTCGGCAGCACGGTGATGTCGTGGCAGCCGGTGGTCTTGGAGACGCCCGGGTTGGTGGGCGCGCCGGGGTTGCCGCCGCCGTCCGGGCCGTCGCCCGGGAAGAGGACGGGGAAGTTCACGACCCGGGCCTGCTCGGGCGCGTCGCGCGGGACCTTGATCACGGAGATGCCGTCGTGCGGGGGCTGGCAGTCCGGGAAGGCCGCGTTGGGCGAGTACGAGGAGACGTAGACGTACACGTCCTTGCGCTTGGGCACGAGGGTGTGGGTGTGCGAGCCGCAGTCGGTCTCGACGGAGGCGACGTACTTCGGGTTGGCGATGTCGCTGATGTCGAAGATCTTCATGCCCTCCCAGGACTCCTTGACCGAGGCGGGCTGGGGCACGCTGGCGCAGGAGTTGTCGCTGCGGGAGGAGTCGGTGGAGAGGAAGAGCAGGTTGCCGGAGACGGACACGTCGTTCTGGGAGCCGGGACACAGCACCTGGGCGACCGTCCGGGGGGACTTCGGGTCGCTGATGTCGAAGATCCGGAAGCCGTCGTAGTTGCCGGCGAAGGCGTACTTGCCCTGGAAGGCCAGGTCGGAGTTGATCCCCTTGAGGGCGTCCTTGGGGATGTTGACGAGGTGTTCGATGTTGGGGCTGTGGACGATCTCGTCCACGCCGGGTATCTCACCGCTCGCGATGGCGGCGCGGGCCCCGGCGGCCTGCTCGGAGGTGACGGACTGCTGGGCGGGACTGTCGCCCGGGTCGGGGGTGGCGGCCGCGGGTCCGGCGACGAGCATGCTGACCAGCAGGCCGGCCGCGGCGGTAGCCACGCCGAGGCGTCTGGTCCGTGCGCGCGGGGTACTCGTGGTACGCAACGAAGGTCACTCCGTCCTCTGTGAGATCCGTTCATGTCTGAACGCTCGGTGGACCACGGCAGTATCTTCCTTGGCGTGCACATCTCAACAGATGGCAACAGAGAAGTAATGAACTTTCCTCGAAACACCGCCCCGTTGTCCGTGGAGGTCGCGTTGTCGAACCGCAGCCGTGTCCGTGGATCCCTCGCCGTGATGCTCTCCGCCATCGCCGTTCTCGCCCTCGGCGCCTGCGAGTCGGGCGGCGGGTCGCCGAACTCGGCGTCGACGCCCGCGGGTTCGGGCGGCCCCGCGGTGATCGCCCCGGGCAAGCCCGGCGAGCCCGCCAAGCGCGTGTCGCCGGAGGAGGCGGCCCGGCTGATGCCCGACGAGCGGCCCAACGGCGCCGACTTCCGTTACGTGCAGATGATGATCGAGCACCACCGGCAGGCGCTCACGATGACCGCGCTCGTGCCGCAGCGGGCCGGGTCGCCCGGGGTGAAGAAGGTCGCCGAGCGGATCGCGGCCGCGCAGGGGCCGGAGATCGGCGCGATGGAGGGCTGGCTGAAGAGCAACGGCGGCCCGCGCCCGCAGTCCGGGCACGACCACCACACCATGCCGGGCATGGCGACCGACGCCCAGCTCGCCGAGCTGCGCGACGCCAGGGGCAGGGCCTTCGACACGCTCTTCCTGAAGCTGATGACCACCCACCACGAGGGCGCGGTGACGATGGCGGCGGAGGTGCTGAAGCAGGGCAACAACGTGCTCGTGGAGGAGATGGCGAACGACGTGATCGCACAGCAGACGGCGGAGATCGACCGGATGCGCTCGCTGTAGCCGCCCCGCCCCCGGGGAGTGGCAGCTCGGGGACGCCCACTCCCCCGGCGGGCCTCCCGGTGCCATGCTGGAGGTCACCGGGAGGCCCTCCCCACCGGAAGGGGCGCGTCCGTGTTGCGAGTCGCCGTCGTCGGCGCCGGACCCAGCGGCGTCTACACCGCCCAGGCGCTGGTCGGGCAGAGCGCCGTGCCCGGGATCCGGGTCGACGTCCTTGACCGGCTGCCCTGCCCGTACGGTCTGGTGCGGTACGGGGTCGCGCCCGACCACGAGAAGATCAAGTCGCTGCAGGGCAACCTCCGTACGGTCCTGGAGGACGAGCGGATCGCGTTCCTCGGCGACGTGGAGGTCGGGGCGCGCGGCCTCACCCCGGCCCGGCTCCTGGAGCTGTACCACGCCGTCGTCTACTGCGTCGGCGCCGCCCGCGACCGGCGGCTCGGGGTGCCGGGCGAGGACCTCGACGGCAGCTTCTCGGCCACCGGGTTCGTCTCCTGGTACAGCGCCCACCCGGACGCCGTCCACCAGCACTTCGGCCTCGACCGGCCCGGCGCCGTGGTGATCGGGGCGGGGAACGTGGCCGTGGACGTCACCCGGCTGCTGCTCCGGCGGGCCGAGGAGCTGCGCCCGACGGACATCCCGCAGGGCGCGCTCACGGCGCTCGCCGCGAGCGGGGTGCGCGAGGTGCACATGGTGGCGCGCCGCGGGCCCGCGCAGGCCCGGTTCACCACCAAGGAGCTGCGCGAACTCGGCACCCTCCCGGACACCCGCGTCCTCGTCGACCCGGCCGAGCTCGCCCTCGACCCGGCCTGCGCCGATCCCTCCGGCCTGCCGGCCGTGAACCGGCGCAATCTGGAGGTGGTACGGGGATGGGCCGCGGATCCGGGCGGCGGCGCCGGTGCGCGTTCGGTGCGGCTGCGGTTCTTCCTGCGGCCGGTGGAGATCCTCGGCGCGGACGGCCGCGTCACGGCGGTGCGCTTCGAACGCACGGAGCCGGACGGGACGGGCGGGATACGGGGCACGGGCCGGTACGAGGAGATCCCGGCCGGGCTCGTGCTGCGCGCGGTCGGCTACCAGGGCGTCCCCCTGCCCGGGCTGCCGTTCGACCCGGTGCGGGGCACGGTCCCGCACGCGGCCGGCCGGGTGCTGCGGGACGGGGCGCCGTCGCCGGGCGAGTACGTCGCGGGCTGGATCAAGCGCGGCCCGACCGGCGTGATCGGCACCAACCGCCCGTGCGCCAAGGAGACGGCCGCCTCGCTGCTCGCCGACGCCGACTTCCTCGCCCGCCGGCTGGTCGTGCCGGACCCGGTCGAAGCCCTGCGCAAGCTCGGCCTGGAGCCGGTCGAGTGGAACGGCTGGCTGGCCATCGAGCGCGCCGAGGCGGCGCTCGGCGGCACGCTCGGCCGTGGCCCGGTGAAGATCCCGGATTGGTCGGGACTGCGGGAGGCGGCGCGGCGGTAGGGGCGCCGGCCTGGCGGGCACGCCGGGCGGCGCGGCTCGCGGAGATCGCGGCGCTGGAGCCCGGCAAGATCCGGAAGAGCCGGCCTAGCCGCCCGGGGTTCCGGCCTCGCGGCCGGCCTGGGACTCGGCGGCCGCGAGGACCGTGTCGAGGAGGCCGGGGAAGAGCGCGTCGAGGTCGTCGCGGCGGAGCATGTTGAGCTTGGCGGTGCCGCGGTAGAGCTGCCGGACGACGCCGCTCTCGCGGAGCACGCGGAAGTGGTGGGTGCTGGTCGACTTGGTGACCGGGAGCTCGAAGTACGAGCAGGCGAACGCGTCCGCCGTGCCGCGGGCCATGTCCCGCACGATCCGCAGCCGTACCGGGTCGGAGAGGGCGTGCAGCACGGCCTCGATCCGGATCTCCTCGCGTGCGGGGTGCTCGAGGACCCGGGGGTTGGTCGCGGTCGTCACGGCGGCGGCTCCACGGATCTCGGGGACGGGTACTCGGGCTCTCGGGAAGGGACTTCGACCATTGTACGAGACTCCTCGTAGTTTGACAGGTGCCGTACTACGACGAGTATCGTACGAAGGCATCCGCACCCGGCACGTCCAACGGAGTCCGCCATGAGCGCCGCCCTCTTCGAGCCCTACACCCTCCGGTCCGTCACCGCACCGAACCGCGTCTGGATGGCCCCGATGTGCCAGTACTCCGCGGAGCCGACGGGCCCGGGCGCGGGCGTCGCGGGCGACTGGCACTTCGCGCACTACGCGGCCCGCGCCACCGGTGGCGCCGGACTGATCCTGCTGGAGGCCACGGCCGTCTCCCCCGAGGGCCGGATCAGCCCTTACGACCTCGGCATCTGGGACGACGCCCAGATCGAGGGGCTGCGCCGGATCACCGACTTCCTCACCGCGCACGGCACCGTTCCGGGCGTCCAGATCGGACACGCCGGCCGCAAGGCGGCGACCCACCGCCCCTGGGAGGGCAGCGGACCGGTCGACCCCGACGGCGGCCTGGCCTGGCAGCCGGTCGGCCCGAGCCCCGTCCCGTTCGACGACCGGCACGTCGTCCCGGCCGAGCTCTCGGTCGAGCAGATCCACGAGATCACCGCGCAGTTCGCGGCCGCCGCGCGCCGCGCCCTCGCCGCCGGCTTCAAGGTCGTGGAGGTGCACGGCGCCCACGGCTATCTGATCGGCCAGTTCCTCTCCCCGTTCAGCAACCGTCGCACCGACGCCTACGGCGGCTCCTTCGAGAACCGCACCCGCCTCGCCCTTGAGGTCGTCGACGCCGTGCGCGCCGAATGGCCCGAGGAGCTGCCGCTCTTCTTCCGCATCTCGGCCACCGACTGGCTGGAGGAGCAGGGCTGGACGGCCGACGAGACCGTGCGGCTGGCCGCGCTCCTGCGCGAGCACGGCGTCGACCTGCTCGACGTCTCCACCGGCGGCAACGGCGGCCCGGCCCGGATCCCGGTCGCCCCCGGCTACCAGGTGCCGTTCGCCGCCCGGGTGCGGGCCGAGGCCGGCCTCGCCGTCGCGGCCGTCGGCCTGATCACGGAGAGCGAGCAGGCCGAGAAGATCCTCGCGAACGGCGAGGCGGACGCCGTGCTGCTCGGCCGCGAGCTGCTGCGCGACCCGTCCTGGCCGCGGCGCGCGGCGCGCGAGCTGGGCGCGGACGTCGCCGCCCCGCGGCAGTACGCCCGGGCCTACTGAGCCGCGCGACCGGGCTGGGGCCACGCCGGGCCCCCGCCCCCGGCTCGGGCCGGGTGGCCTGCCCGCGCCGGGCAACACGCCCCTGACCTGGGCGTGAGCGGCCTCCGGGGGCCGTTGTCAGTGGTGCGGTGCAGACTGGCCCGTATCCGCGACAACGGCGTCCTGGAGGTGTCGGCATGACCGACGTGCTACTGACCGTAGGGACCCGCAAGGGTCTGTTCATCGGCCGCGGGCGAGACGGCCGATGGGAGTTCGACGAACCGCACTTCAACGCGCAGGCGATCTACTCGATCGGCATCGACACCCGCCGCGCGACACCCAGAATCCTGGTCGGCGGGGACAGTTCCCACTGGGGCCCTTCCGTCTTCCACTCGGACGACCTCGGTGCGAGCTGGACCGAGCCGGCCACGCCCGCCGTCAAGTTCCCGCAGGACACCGGGGCTTCGCTGGAGCGGGTCTGGCAGCTGCACCCGGCGCCCGCGCACTCCCCGGACGTCGTGTACGCGGGGACGGAGCCGGCCGCGCTGTTCAGATCCTCCGACGGAGGCGAGTCCTTCTCGCTCGTGCGCCCGCTCTGGGAGCACCCCACCCGTGACAAGTGGGTGCCGGGCGGCGGCGGGGAGGCGGTGCACACGGTGGTGACCGACGCGCGTGACGCGAGCGCGGTGACGGTGGCGGTGTCGACGGCGGGCGTCTTCCGCTCGCGGGACGGCGGGGCGAGCTGGGCGCCGTCCAACGACGGGGTGTCGGCCGTGTTCCTGCCCGACCCGAACCCGGAGTTCGGCCAGTGCGTGCACAAGATCGCGCAGGACGCGGGTGACCTGGACCGGCTGTATCTGCAGAACCACTGGGGCGTGTTCCGCAGTGACGACGGCGGCGGCCGGTGGACCGACATCGGCGCCGGGCTGCCCTCCGACTTCGGCTTCGCCGTCGCCGCCCACCCGCACCGGCCGGACACCGCCTATGTCTTCCCCATCACCGCCGACTCCGACCGCGTCCCGGCCGGCCGGCGCTGTCGCGTCTACCGGACGACGGACGCCGGGGCGAGCTGGGAGCCGCTCACCAAGGGCCTGCCCGAGGGCGACCACTACGGCACGGTGCTGCGCGACGCCCTGTGCACGGACGACGGGGACCCGGCGGGCGTGTACTTCGGCAACCGGAACGGCGAGGTGTACGGGAGTGCGGACGACGGGGACAACTGGCAGCTGCTCGCCGAGCACCTGCCGGACGTGCTGTGCGTTCGAGCGGCGGTGATCGGATGAGCAGCGGCTGAACGGGGGGCGGGGTATCGTGGACAGCTACTCGTGCACCACTATCAACTCCCCGACGGCATCGGCTCGAAGTGCGAGAAGGGATCTAGTGGTGGCAACCCTGGCGGAGATCCAAGCCCTGTTGGGCGAACCCCGGTTCAACTGGTCGGACCCCGCACCCTGGATCGAGCTGGAGCGGGAACTCGGCGTCGAATTCCCGGCGGACTTCCGCGAGATCGTGGACGCCTACGGTTCGGTGTCGATCAACGGGCAGCTGTATCTGAAGCACCCCGCCGGCCATCTTCTGCACAGCCTGGTGAAGGACATCAGGATGGACCTCGAGTTCTGGCGCGAGGAGGACATGGCCGAGTTCCTGCCCGGCCGGGCGGGGGCGAGCCCCGGGGACGTGCTGCCGGTGGCGACGGCGACGACGGGCGAGGCGATCTTCCTCCGCGTTCCCGACGACGCCTCGTCGCCCTGGCGCGTGGTGGTCCAGGAGATGGACAGCCCGGCGTGGACTCTCTACGAGATGGCGTTCAGCGAGTGGCTGCTGGCGTATCTCAAGGGGAGGGACGTGACGTTGTGCGTCCGCGACCGCGCGCCCGAGGGGCCGTTCTACGAGTTCCTGCCCTGATTCCCGCTGTGTGAATGACCGCGGTGGCCTCTCCCGTCCTGGTGACGGGAGTGACCGCCGTGTCATATCGGGCCACGGCGGACGTCTCGGCGGCGCGCGGCGTTGTCGGACTGCGCCAGTAGAGTGACGGCGTGGCAGCACGACCGTTGAACGAAATCGTCGAGGCCGGGTGGGCGCACGCGCTCGCGCCGGTGGCCGAACGCATCGCCTCGATGGGCGACTTCCTCCGGCAGGAGATCGCCGCCGGGCGGACCTACCTTCCCTCGGGGGCGAACGTCCTGAGGGCGTTCCAGCAGCCCTTCGACGAGGTGCGGGTCCTCATCGTCGGCCAGGACCCCTATCCCACGCCCGGGCACGCCGTGGGCCTGAGCTTCTCGGTGGCGCCGGACGTGCACCCGCTGCCGCCGAGCCTGGAGAACATCTACCGGGAGATGCACGCCGATCTGGGCCTGCCCCGGCCCTCGAACGGCGATCTGACCCCGTGGACCCGGCAGGGCGTCCTGCTGCTCAACAGGGCGCTCACCACGGCCCCGCGCCGGCCGGGAGCGCACCGGGACAAGGGCTGGGAGGCGGTCACCGAACAGGCGATCCGGGCCCTCGCCGCGCGCGGGAAGCCTCTGGTGTCGATCCTGTGGGGCCGGGACGCCCGCAATCTGCGGCCGCTGCTCGGCAGTCTGCCGGCGATCGAGTCCTCGCACCCCTCGCCGATGTCGGCGGACCGCGGCTTCTTCGGCTCCCGGCCGTTCAGCCGCACCAACGAACTGCTGCTCCGCCAGGGCGCCGAGCCCGTGGACTGGCAGCTGCCGTGACGCTCGTCGTCGGCGTCGACTCCGGGGGCTCAGGGCTGCGGATCGCGCTCGCGCGGGCCGCCGACCGGGTGGTCCTGGAGACCGTGGCGTCGCGGGAGCCGGTGCGGACCGGGCCGGGCGGGATCGACGCCGGGCAGCTGCTCGGCCGACTGCTGCCCACCGTCGACGCCATGCGTGAGCGGGCGGCCGAAGGGGCCGGTGGCGAACCGGTGGTGGCCGTCGCCGTCGGAGCGGCCGGGATGGCGACGCTCGGCGACCGCCTGCGGGCCGAGCTGCCCGAGGCGCTCGAACGGGCCTGGGGCGTACGGCGCCTCGCGCTCGCGGCCGACGCCGTGACCGCGTACGCCGGGGCGCTCGGGCAGCGTCCGGGCGCGGTCGTCGCGGGCGGCACCGGTCTGATCGCGCTCGGCACCGATCTGGCCGGCTGGCGGCGGGCGGACGGCTGGGGCCATCTGCTCGGCGACTGCGGCAGCGGTGCCTGGATCGGCCGGGCCGGGCTAGAGGCGGCGATGCGGGCGTACGACGGCCGGCGCGGCGGTTCGGCCGCGCTGCTCGCACGCGCCGAGCTGCGCTTCGGACCGGCGGCCGGACTGCCGGGCGCGCTGTATCCGCGGACGGACCGGCCGGCCGTGCTCGCCTCGTTCGCGCCGGAGGTGGCGGAGTGCGCCGTCGCCGGCGACCCGGTGGCGGTCGGCGTCCTGGCGCGGGCGGCGACGCACGTCGCGGAGGCCGCGGCGGCCGTCTGCCCCGCGGGCGCCGAGGGCGAAGTGGCCCTGACGGGTGGGCTGTTCAAGCTGGGCGAGCCCTTGCTCGGGCCGCTGCGCGCGGAGCTCCGGGCGCTGCTGCCGGGGACGCGCGAGGTTGTCGCCGCGGGCGATCCGCTGGCGGGCGCGGTGACGATCGCGGGCGCGCTCGCGAAGGGCACGCTCCGCCTGCCGGAGGATCCCCGACTCCTGCAACTCACCAGGTAAGCGGCGGCTCCAGGCCAGGTTCGGACATACAGGGGCAGAAGTCACCGAGCCGCACCTCAGCGAACGGGGCGGCGGACAAAACCAGTAGCATGCGGCGGCATGAGCTCCCCCACTGGGCCCAACCCCGGCCTGCCTGTACGAATGCCGCGACCCCGCCAGTCCGGGCGACACCGTCGCCCTGAACCCGTGGCGGCGCCCGAGGGCGCTCCCGCGCTGGTTCTCGCCGTACCCGGTGTCCCGTCGGCCGCCATACGCTCGCTGGCCGACGAGGTCGTGAGCATCGCCCGCTCGGAGCTGCCCGGCCTGGAGGCCGCGATCGGCTACCTCGACGGCGACGACGACGAGTACCCCACCCTCTCCACCGTGCTGACGCGGGCCGCGGCCCTGCGCACCGAGCGGTACGAGATCGCCGTGGCCGCCGGCCGCGAGGTCGCCGCCCCCGAGGGCCCGGCGGCCGTCGTGGTCCCGCTGCTCGCGGGCCCGGACAGCGCGCTCATGCGGCAGGTCCGGCAGGCCGTCCTCGACGCCGGCAACAACGCCGAGCTGACCGATGTGCTCGGCCCGCACCCGCTGCTCGCCGAGGCGCTGCACGTGCGGCTCTCCGAGGCCGGTCTGGCCCGCGCCGACCGCGCCCGCCTGTTCACGGTCGCCACGGCGGCCGACGGCATCATCCTCGCCACGGTCGGTGGCGAGGAGGCCGTGCAGGCCGCCGGTATCACCGGCATGCTGCTCGCGGCGCGGCTCGCGGTGCCGGTGATGGCGGCGGCGCTCGACCAGGAGGGTTCGATCGCCTCGATCGCCGAGCAGCTGCGCGCGGCCGGTGCGGAGCAGCTCGCGCTCGCCCCGTACCTGATCGGCCCGGAGCTGGCCGAGGGGCTGCTCGACGTGGCGGCCAAGGAGGCGGGCTGCGCGTCCGCCGAGGCGCTGGGCGCGTACCCGGCGATCGGCCGCCTGGTGCTCTCGCAGTACATGGCGACGCTCGGCATCAACCCGCAGCAGGGGGCGTCGGCTCACTGACGCGGGCGCGCACGCGCACGTGCCCGCGCACGTACGACCGTGACGGGAAGGGCCCGCACCGGAGGCTTCCGGTGCGGGCCCTTCCCGTGTCCGACCGCCCCTAACCGAGGACGACGCAGGACGCCGCCGGGGCCGGGATCGAGCCGGCGGGCGCGGGGATGCCGGTCTCGGGGTCGACGGTGAACCAGGTGACGTCGCCGGAGCGCTGGTTGGCCGCGTACAGGTGGCGGCCGGAAGGGCCGAGCGTCAGGTCGCGCGGCCAGCGTCCGCCGCAGGGCGCGGAGGCGACGAGCCGGGCCTCCTCGCCGCCCGCGTCGAGGGCGAGCACGGCGAGGGTGTCGCCGCCGCGCATGGCGGCCCACAGGAAGCGCCCGTCGGGGGCGACGACGACCTCGGAGGGGTACTGGGGGCCGGTGGCGCCCGCGGGGACGACCAGGGTCTCGGCGAGCGGCGTGAGGACGCCGGCCTCGGCGTCCCAGCGACACACGGTGAGGGTGGGCTCCAGCTCGTTCAGGACGTAGGCGTGTCCGCCGTCCGGGTGAAAGGCGAGGTGGCGGGGGCCGGTGCCGGCGCGCAGGGCGGTGGCGCGGTGCGGGCGGAGGACGCCCGTGGCGGGGTCGAGGACGCCGACCGTGACCGTGTCCGTGCCGAGGTCCACGTCGAGCACCCAGCGCCCGCTCGGGTCCGGCAGGACCTGGTGGGCGTGCGGGCCCTCCTGCCGGTCGGCGACCGGCCCCGAGCCCTCGTGCCGCACCTGGCCGGTCACCGGGCCGAGGCCGCCGTCGGCGGTGCGGGCCAGGGCGGTCACGCTGCCGGAGGTGTAGTTGGCGGTGAGGAGGCAGCGGCCGGCGACCGCGAGGTGCGTGGGCCCGGCGGCCTCGACGGACACGGGGGCCCCGAGCGGCCGCGGCGCCGGGCCGGTGACGTCGAAGGCGGCCGCGGCGCCCTCGTCGGTCTCCGAGACCGCGTAGAGCACGTCTCCGTCCAGTGCGAGGAAGGACGGGTCGGCGACGGCGTCGCTCGCCCCCGTCATGGTCAGCGCGCCGCTCTCCGGGTCCACGTCGGCGGCGATCACTCCGCGCCCGCCCTCCGACGTGAACGACCCGATGTACGCCCGCACCCGCCCCGCCTGTGTGTCGCCCACTGCGCCTCTCCCCTGCTCCCGTGTCCGACGGTGACCGGGCCGACGTTAGCAGCCGGTCTAGACCAAGCGGGTCAGGCGGCCGGGGTCAGAGCGTCGGGTCACGCGGCCGGGATCAGCGGCTCGCTCGGGGCCGTGCGCAGCGGGGTCGCGAGGTCGACCAGGGCGCGTTCCAGGCTGTGGAGGTGGGCGAGGGCGGCCTCGGCGCCCGGGTGGTGGGGCCGGAGGTCGAACAGGGTGGTCGCGGTGCGGGGCGGGACCGCGGCCGGGACCAGGGCGTGCACGGCGGACTCGACGCGCCAGGCGGCCGCCGCGAGGCGGGCGTCGTGGGAGGCGTCCGGGTCGGCGGCGACGGCGGCCAGGCCGCGGGTCTCCCGGGCGCAGTCGTCGAGCAGGGCGAGGACGCGGCGGGCGCGGGCCTTGCGGGCGCGCAGCGGGCTCAGCGGGTGGACCAGCGGGGCGAGGGTGAGCCGGGCGCGGGCGAGGAGCAGGTCGAGCTCGGCGGCGTGCGGGGCCGGGTCGGCGTGCGGGTCGCCGGCGAGGCGGCGGGCCGCGGCGGTGGTGCAGGCGTGGACGCAGGCCACGGCCCGCTGGATCCAGGCGTTGGTGGCCGCGTGCGTGGTCACCGGCAGCAGGGCGACGCCGACGGCGGCGCCGAGCGCGCCGACCGCGGTCTCCTCGAAGCGGAGCAGCAGCAGGCCGGGGTGGAGGACGCCGAGGAGCCCGTAGAGCAGTCCCGCCATGACGGTGACGAAGAACATCATCCAGCTGTAGGACAGCGGTGCGGTGTAGAAGATGCCGAAGACGCAGACGGCGACGAGCGCGGCCGTCGGCGCGGGCGCGCCGCCCAGCGGCAGGGCGACGAGCAGTCCGGCGGCGATGCCGGTGACGGTGCCGACGACCCGGCGGAAGCCGCGGACGAGCGTCTCGCCGCGCGAGGCGGTGTTGACGAAGATCCACCAGGCGGTGCCGACGGCCCAGTACCAGCGCTGCTCGGAGAGCAGCTGGCCGACTCCGAGGGCCACCGCGCAGGCGGCGGTCGCCTGGAACGCCTGCCGGGTGGTGACCCGGGCGAGTCCCGTGCCGGGCAGCGGGGCGGGCGCGGCGGGCGGCGGCACGCGCCGCTCGATGCACCAGAAGACGAAGCGGACGGCGCCGGCGGCGCCGAGCGCGAGCAGCACGGCCCCGAAGAGCTCCGGCAGCTGCGCGGGCAGCGCGTGCAGGAACTGGGTCACGAAGAACTGCATGAACGCGAAGATGCCGAGCGCGTGTCCGCGCGGCCCCCAGCGCCGGGCGTACACCCCGGCGAAGACGACCAGCAGCCACGCGCCGTCGCGCAGCAGCGGGGCGTCGTGCAGGGCGGTCGCGAGGGCGAGCACGGGGAAGCCGACGAGCGGCAGCAGGGCGGTGGTGACGGCCTGGCGGCGCACGGTGGGGTCGCCGACGGTGAAGAGGGCGAGGAGCGCGGCGAGGCCCGCGGTGACGGAGGCGACGATCGAGAGCCCGACGAGTTCGGAGACGGTCACGGCGAGCGCGATGCCGACCACCGCGCGACCGGCCACCCGCAGCCGGACCCGACCCGGGTCGGGCGCCACGCACATGTGCCGCAGCAGCCTGCCGCCGGCCGACAGGCCCTGCGCCACCAGCTCCTTCGCCATCAGACCCTTCAGACCCGTCAGGCCCTTCTTCATGACGGTCGTCCCGCCCCCGTTGCCGTACACACACCCTCTTCGCACATGACCAGATGACGACATGACGATGGCGCCGCGGGGCCGGGTCCCGGCAGCATCGCCGGGCCGGCGCGTGCGCGGCGCCATCTGTTCAACTCTTGTAAGAGGAAAGCATCCTTCCGCCCAGTGGCTCAACCGGCGCCCTGAAGGGTGTGCCATTGGTACAGTCGAAGCGAGTGCGGTACGGCCAGAGGGAGGCCAACGGACCATGGCGGTGGACGAGCTCGACACCCGCATCCTGCGGCTCCTCATCGAGCAGCCGCGTACCAGCGTGCGCGAGTACGCGCGGATCCTCGGGGTGGCCCGGGGCACCGTGCAGGCCCGGATCGACCGGCTGGAGCGGGACGGGGTGATCACCGCGACGGGCCCGGTGCTCTCCCCCGCGGCCCTCGGCCACCCGGTGCTGGCCTTCGTGCACATCGAGGTGACACAGGGGCATCTGGACGAGGTGGGGGACGCGCTCGCGACCGTGCCGGAGATCGTGGAGGCCTTCTCCATCACGGGCGGCGGTGACCTGCTGACCCGGGTGGTGGCCCGCGACGCCGGCCATCTGGAGGACGTCATCCAGCGCCTGATCCAGCTGCCCGGCGTGGTCCGCACCCGCACCGAGATCGCGCTGCGCGAGCGGGTCGCCCACCGGCTGCTCCCGCTGGTCGAGTCCATCTCCCGGCAGCACCTCCCGTAGCGGCTGCCGCACCCCGTACCACCGTGGGACGATGGGATGAGATCCCCCCTCCCGCAAGCAAGGAGGCGACATGTCCAGGATCAACGCCTCCGTCGACATCTCGCGCCGCCCCGAGGACGTCTACGCGTACATGACCGACCCCCAGCACCTGCCGGAGTGGCAGGACAGCGCGGTCAAGGTGCAGCAGAAGCGCGGCAACCCCGGCACGGTCGGTTCGCAGGTCACCGTCACCCGCCGGATGGGCAAGAAGCAGTACGACATGACCATGCAGGTCATGGAGCTGGACCCGCCGCGCAGCTGGCACGTGCACGGCACGGACGGGCCGGTGCGTGGTGATGTCCAGGGCACGATCGAGCCGCTCGACAACGGAGCGCGCTCGCGCGTGACGCTCTCCCTGGACTTCGAGGGCCATGGCATCGGCAAGGTGATAGCGCCGCTCGTCGTGAAGCCGGCCGCCCGCAAGGAGATGCCGCGCGACGAACAGCACCTGAAGTCGATTCTGGAGACCGGCACCACCGCCCACTGATCCCTCACCGGCCCGCCGGCCGTCGCACGGGATCCCGTCTCACCGGCCCGTCGTACGGGCGAGCAGCATCGCGACGTCGTCCTGTGCCGGGCCCGCGGGGAGGCCGGCCAGCAGGTCGTCGCAGAGCTCGTCCAGCGGTCGGTCCATGACCCGCAGCGCCCGGGCGACCCGGGCCATGCCCTGGTCGATGTCGCGGTCCCGGGACTCGATGAGGCCGTCGGTGTAGAGGACGAGCAGTCCGCCGGCGGGCAGCCCCACCTCCTCGGTGCCGAACTCGTGGGCGCCGGTGCCCAGCGGGGTGCCGGGCGGGCCGTCGAGGAAGGTGACGGTGCCGTCCGGGGTGACCACGGCGGGCGGCGGGTGGCCGGCCCGGGCGATGGTCCAGCCGTTGTCGGCCGGGTCGTGCACGGCGTACACGCAGGTGGCCATCTCGTCCTCGCCGAGGTCGGCGACGACGGCGTCGAGCGAGCGCAGCATGTGCGCGGGCGGGATGTCGTGCCGGGCCAGGGTGCGGACGGCGGTGCGCAGCTGTCCCATGACGGCCGCCGCGTGGATGCCGTGGCCCATGACGTCGCCGATGACGAGGCCGGTGCGGCCGCCGGGCAGGGCGACCACGTCGAACCAGTCGCCGCCGACGTCGTGGTCGCTGGCGGGCAGGTAGCGGCCGGTGAGTTCGAGGCCGGTGACGTCGGGCAGGGCGTTGTTGGTGAGGCTGCGCTGGAGGGTGAGGGCGGCCTGCCGCTGGGTGGTGTAGAGGCGGGCGTTGTCGATGTTGAGGGCGGCGCGGGCCACGACCTCGTCGAGGAGGACCCGTTCCTCGTGGTCGAAGGGTTCGCGGGTACGGAGCCGGGTGACCGAGACCGTGCCGAGCACCTTGCCGCGGGCGACCAGCGGGATCAGCCGGGCGGAGCCGATGCGGGTGGCGAGGTAGCGGCGGAGGGCTTCGAGGCGCGGGTCGCGGATGAGGGCGGGGATGTCGCCGACGCGCAGGTCCATGGCCCGGGCCTGGTTGATGGCCTCCTCGTACACGGAGTCGTAGGGGATCTGGAACTTCTGGCCGGTGGCGAGCAGTGCGGTGGGCGCGCTCGGGTCGGGGAAGCCGGCGGCGAGGCGGCGCAGGATGTTGCGGGTGGCGGCGGTGGACTCGTCGGGATCCAGGACGGCTTCGAGGAGGTGCACGTCGGCGGAGTCGGCGAGCTGCGGCACCAGGAAGGCGACGACTTCCTCGGCGGTCTGCTGCAGGTCGAGGGTGGTGCCGATGCGCTCGCCGGCCTCGGCGAGCAGGGCGAAGCGGTGCCGGGCCCGTTCGACCTCGATGTGGGCCTGCTGGCTCTCGGTGATGTCGATGAGGGAGGCGATGATGCCGAGCGGCCGGCCGCCGTGGTCGAGGAGCGGCGCGTAGGAGTTGGACCAGATGTGGTCGTGGGCGGGGTCGGCGGGGGTGCGGCCGGCCCGGCGGGCGTCGACGACGGCGGTGCCGGTGTCGAGGACGCGCTGCATGAGGGCTTCGAGGGCGCCGGCGTTGACACCGGGGACGACCTCGGTGAGGCGGTGGCCGACGTGGTCGGCGGCCGGGACGCCGTTCATCCGGGCGAGGGCGTCGTTGACGCGCACGAAGCGCAGGTCGGGGCCGAGGGTGGCGAGGCCGATGGGCGACTGGGTGAAGAGGGACTCCAGGGCGGCCAGGGAGTCGCGCATCTTGAGGACCTGGGAGGTCTCGAAGGCGATCAGCATGGCGCCGGGCCGGCCCTCCGGGTCGGCGGCGGGCACGATCCACATCTCCATGACGACCTGGTGGCCGTCGCGGTGCCGGACCGGCAGGGTGCCGACGACGGTCTCGCCGGCCTGGACGCGTTCGGTCAGCCGGCCGGCGAGCTCGATGTTGGCGACGGGGACGAGGAGCGGGGTCGCGAGACGGCCCAGGACGTCCTCGGGGCGGTGGCCGAGCAGGTCCTGGGCGGCCAGGGACCACTCGACGATCCGCCCTTCGGCGTCCTCGCGCCACAGGGCGACGGGCAGCAGGTCGTTGAGCACGCCCGCGTACCCGACGGCCGCCCGGGGCGGCCGCGGAACCCTGCTCGGCGACTGGTGAGTGTCCAATGCATCCACCTACGCATCGGCCGGGCCCCGAGGGGCGTCATCCCGCGATACCTACCGAATCACCCTATCCGAGACATAACGGACGGGCGCTGCCCAGTTGCGCCTACCGGGCAGAGGCCGGGGTTCAGTGGGCGGCCGCGGCCGCCGCCTCCGCCGCGACCCGCCGCGCCTCACCCTCGGCGCGGGAGCGCTGCCCCGTCCGGATGGTCCAGAGGATGAGCAGGCCGAGGGTGCCGTAGGTCAGGACCGGGTTGACGACGACCATGGCGTCGACGGAGAGCACGTAGGACAGGACGATGCGCAGGGTGGCCTCGACGAGGTAGGCGACGCCCCAGACGACGGTCATGCGGCGCTGGACCGCCCGGAAGCCCTCGTACTGCCACAGGCCGTTCCACCAGGCGGCGCTCTCGGGCGTGCCGTCGGTGGCGAAGCGGCGGCCGAAGTAGAACATCAGCGGCCGGGGCGCCAGGAGCGTGACGAGGCAGAGGACGCCGAAGAGGCCGGTGACGGCCGAGTCCTTGACGATCAGGGCACGCGCGGAGTGGGTGCCGACCAGCGAGACGACGGCCGTCAGGACGAGGAAGAAGACGGTGACGACGGCGAACTCGTCCAGCTTGCGGCGCCACGCCAGGTGGACGACGGTGTCGAGAACCGGCCAGACGCCGCTGGCGAGCAGCGCCGAGAAGTCGCTCCAGCCGCGGTCGGTGAGGGCTCCGTAGGTGAGGATCGGCGCCACGATGTTCAGGCCGATCGTGAGTATCCATCCGACGGCGGCGGCTGCGCCGGAGCGGGCCGGAGCATCCGGGCGCGCCAGTGGTGCGGACATGGTTCCCCCATGGTCAGTGCAGATCAGTACGGTCAGTGCAGATCAGTGCGGTCAGTGCAGATCAGTGTGGTGTCGGCAACGTAGGGCCGGATCTTCGGACGTCACAAGGTGCGTCCGCACAAAATGATCTTCAAGCGGTCCGGACGAGTCCACTCCGGATGCTTCGCGCACTTCCGGCCACTTCCGGCGACTTGCCGCCTCTGCCGACTACTCGCGCCCCTCCGCGCATCTCTTCACCCAAACCGAAGAACCGATGCACAGGGAGTCATATCGGCAGGTCGAATGCTTCTCGCGCCGGGCCGTACGCCCTGGCGAGCGGTGATCATCCGCACGCACCCTGAGGAACATGCCGGAGCGGCTGGTTCCGGCGGACGGTACGGATGCGACACGGGTGGGGAGTGGGCCGATGCCGGGTGTGGACGTGTGCGTGGTCGGGGCGGGGCCGGTCGGGCTGACCCTGGCGATCGGACTGCGCGGGCTCGGCCTGGAGGTGCGGGTCGTCGACCGCGCCCCGGCAGCCAAGCGCGAGGCCCGCGCCCTCGTCGTGTGGCCGCGCGCGGCCGAGGCGCTCGACGCCCTCGGCGTCGCCGGGACACTCAGACGCCACGGCGTGGAGCTGGGCGAGGTGACGATCCACGGCGGCGGCCGGGCGCTCGGCCGGCTGGCCACCGGCTGGCACCGCTCGGCGCACAGCCGGCCGCTCAACATCGAACAGCACGACATCGAGCGGCTGCTCAGCGCGGAGCTCGCCAAGCTCGGCACCGAGGTCGAGTGGGACACCGAGGTCACCGACGTGAAGGTGCACGACGACCGCGCCGAGTACACCCTCACCCGGCCCGACGGCTCGGCCGAGTCCGCCACCGCCGCCTGGATCGTCGGCTGCGAGGGCACCGCGAGCGTGGTCCGCGACCGGCTCGGCATCCCCTTCCAGGGGCGCCGGCGCGCCGGCCTCCAGGTCGTCCAGGGCAACGCCCACGCCGACTGGCCCTACGGCTACCACCCCGGCCACGGCCACATCTTCCTCGCCCCGCGCCGCTCGCTGCTCGTCTTCCCGCTGCCCGGCGGCGGCTTCCGCTTCTTCTGCTTCCGCGACGACCCCGACCCGACCCTGACCACGCCGCCGACCCTCGGCGAGCTGCGCGACCTGGTCGCCGAGACCGCGCGGCTGCCGCACCTGCGGCTCGCCCCCACGGAGCCGGTCTGGCTCAACCGGGCCCGGTTCAGCGACCGGGTCGCCGCCCGGCTGCGCTGCGGCCGCGGGCTGCTCGCGGGCGACGCGGCGCACGCCTGGGCGCCGGTCGGCGGCCACGGCATGAACGTCGGCATGCTCGGGGCGCACAACCTGGCCTGGAAGCTGGCCGCGGTGCACCGCGGCGAGGCCGACGAGCGGCTCCTCGACACGTACGACACCGAGCAGCGCGCCCTCGCGCTGCGCTACATCCGCGAGATGCGCCTGAACTTCATGGAGCTGCCGCTGCCGCCGCTCGGCTACCACGCCTTCACCGCCGCCGTGCCGCTCGCGCTCTCCCTGAAGCGGTTCCAGCAGCGCCTGGACTGGCAGTTGAGCGACCTCGGCCGCAACCACCGGCACAGCGCCCTGTCCTGGCGCCGCTCCCCCGCCGGCCGCGCGAGCGACGGACGGCGCGGCCCGCGGGCCGGCGACCGGATGCCCGACGCCATGGTCACGACCGGCGACCCGGCCGCCGGACCCGTACGCCTGCACGAGCTGCTCCGGTACGACGCCTGGACGCTGGTCGTGGACGCGGCGCGGGCCGCCGACGGAGCCGTACGCCGGGCGCTGGAGCAGCGGTGTACGGACGGGCCCGTGCCGGTCCGGCTGCTGCCGGTCACCCCCGCGTACGCGAGCGAGGCACGGCTGCTCGGCCGGTCCGGGGAGCTGCGGCTCGTCCGGCCGGACGGGTACGTGGGCCTGGTCGCGCCCGTCGACCGGCCCGAGTGCCTCGACGCGTACCTCGCCTCGCTCGCCCCGCAGGCCCCGCGGACCCCACACGCACCGCACTCCCCCTCGTCCCCTTCAGCCGCCGCACAGTGACGGGAGTCAGAGTCCCTTGTCCAAGCACCGGACGCGCACCCGAGGCACGGTCACCGTCATCGGCGCGGGGATGGCCGGCCTGGTCGCCGCCTACGAACTCGAACGCCTCGGCCACCGCGTGGAGATCCTGGAAGGCAGCCGCCGGCTCGGCGGCCGCATCCGCACCCACCGCTTCGGCGCCCACGAGGGCGCCCCCTTCGTCGAACTGGGCGCCATGCGGGTGCCCACCCACCACCACCGCACCATGCACTACGTCGAGCACCTCGGACTGCTCGACCAGGTACGGCCGTTCACCACCCTCCTCTCGGAGGAGAACGCCCTGCTCGCCACCAGCACCGGCCACGTCCGGCTGCGGGACGCGCCGCGCCGGCTGATCGCCGACGTCCGCGCCTCGCTCGACCGCGACGACTACCGCGACGAGACCGTCGTGTTCGGCGCCTGGCTGGCGGCCGTCGTCGACGCCGTCGCCCCGCCCGCGCTGCGCACCGGCCTCCGCGCCGACCTCGCCCGCAACCTCCTCGACCTGGTCGAGCGGGTCGACCTGACACCCCATCTGCTCGGCGACGGCAAGGACCGCATCGACGTCCACGGGCTCTTCGCCGCCCACCCGGGCATCCGGGCCGGCTGCGGCACCCGCCTGAACAGTTTCCTCGACGACATCCTCACCGAGACCAGCCCCGGACTGATCCGGCTGGCCTGCGGCATGGACCAGCTGGTGCAGCGGCTCGCCGGCCGGGTCCGCGGCCCGATCTGGCTGGGCCAGGAGGTCACCGGCCTGGACGTCGCCCCCGACCGGGTGCGGCTGCGCGTCGGACGCGGCCCGCTGGCCGCGCTGCGCGGCGCCGACGTGGTGCTCTGCACGGTGCCGTTCTCGCTGCTGCGCCGGATGAGCCTCGGCGGCTTCGACGAGGACAAGCTGGCCGTCGTGCGGGAGGTGGACTACTGCCCGGCGACCAAGGTGGCCGTGCACGTCCGCGAGCCGTTCTGGGAGCGGGAGGGCATCCGGGGCGGCGCCTCCTTCAGCGGCGGCCTGATCCGGCAGACGTACTATCCCGCGCCCGCGGAGGACGCCCCGTCCGGCGCCGAGGGGCGCGGCGCGGCGCTGCTCGCCAGCTACACCATCGGCGAGGACGCCGATCTGCTCGGCCGGCTGCCGGTCCGGCAGCGGCACCGCGCGGTCCTCGACGAGCTGGGCCGGATGCACCCGCAGGTGCTGCGGCGCGGCATGGTCCGGGGCGTGGCCAGCATGGCGTGGGGCGAGCACGAGTGGACCGGCGGCGGCTGCACCATCCGCTGGGGACAGGACGCGGCGGCCTGCGAGGAGGAGCGCCGGCG
Organism: Streptomyces sp. NPDC004788; assembly: GCF_053601115.1. NCBI lineage: Bacteria > Bacillati > Actinomycetota > Actinomycetes > Kitasatosporales > Streptomycetaceae > Streptomyces > Streptomyces sp. NPDC004788. The sequence goes on along the minus strand of NZ_JBSGBF010000020.1, from coordinate 58,270 downwards.
GGCGGCCCGGCCGCAGGGGCGGCTGTTCTTCGCGGGTGAGCACTGCTCCTCCGAACCGGCCTGGATCGAGGGCGCGGTGGAGTCGGCCCTGGAGGCGGTGCGGGCCATAGACCGGCGGTTCGGCGCCGGGGCCGTGGGCGCCGGCCGCACCCTCCCGACCCGGCTGGAGGCGGCGGCATGAGCGTCTTCGACACCCCGCGCGTGTACTTCGCCGGCACCGCGCAGACCAGGCTGCCCACCGGCCCGCGCGGGGCGGCCGGGGCCGGTCTGCTCGACCTGGGCACGAACACGGTCCTGATGCCGGAGGGAGTCGTGGACGGGACGGCCGCGTCCTTCCACGACCTGTTACGCGAACGGGGCGCGCTCGGCGGGCACTTCTCCGGCAACGGGCACTTCTCGGTGGACGCGCGGGTGACGGCCGTCGAGGGCCCGGAGCCCGCGGCCGCGGACGGCGATCCACTCGTGGGGCGGGCCGTGGACCTGTGGGGACACCACAACCCGTATCTGGGCACGACGGCCAACCGGGCCCGGGTCTTCGACGTCGACCCGGCCTCGGCCTGGACCACGACGCTGATGACCGGCCGGTTCGCGCTCGGTCGCCGGGGCCGCTCGCACGACTCGGGTCATGTGTGCCTGGGTGACGTGACCGGCTTCCAGCCGCCGCGCTGGCATGCCTTCGGCCCCTCGCCCGCCGTGCTGCACCAGTTCGCGGTCCCGGCGGGTCCCGCACTCGACTGGCCCGAGGGCCCGGGCCCCGGCGGCTGCTCCCCGGCGGCGACGGCGCTGCGGGCCGCCGCCGAGGCGTACGGCGGGCTCCTGGTGCAGTTCACCCTGGAGGCCGCCGGTGAGCCGGGGAGCCCGGGGCACGGGTACGGGGGGCCCGGCGACGCCCCGCAGCAGTGGCGGCTGCGCGGGGTGATCGCCCCCTGGCGGCCGGAGGAGCCGCGCACGCATCCGGCGGGCCGGCTGCTCGTCCCGTACGGCGGGGCGCGGCGGGACGCGCGGATCTGCTCCGTGCGCGTGTCGGACGGCGAGGCCGTGTTCAACCTGCCGTTCGGCCGGCCGGGGAACGGTGGCGGCGGGGAGCTCGCGCTGCGTACGGCCGGCACGGACGAGCTGGTCGCCGTGCTGCCCGCTGCCGGACCGGACGATCCGCTGGTCGTGGCGGTGCCGGTGACCGGGCCCGGCGGCTCCCGGGCCGCCGACGAGGGGCTGTGCCTGGTGGGCACGGACGGCACCGGCGAGCACGTCGTGTGGCTGCGGGAGCGCGAGCGGGTCGTCGTCACCGACGAGGCCGCGCTGCTGGTCGAGCACCCGGACCGGGAGCGCGGCGAGGACCATGCCGTGGAGGTCGCGGTGCGGGCGAGCGTACGGGGCCGGCCGGCGGCTCACGAGACCGTCGTCGTCCGCCAGTTCGCCAACCCCCGGGCCCTGCCCGGCGCGCGGAGCGAGGACCTGGTGATCGTGGAGCTGCGCCCGGGCCGGCTCACGGACGGAAAGGACGGCGATCCGGAGGCGCAGCCGGCGGAGTTCGAGGACGTGTGCCGGCTCGTGACCGACGAGCGGGGGCGGGGCTGGTTCACGCTGCGCGGAGCGCGCGCCGGGACGGCGCGCCTGCTGCTCACGGCCGACGCCGGCGAATTGCCGCCCTGCCCGGGCGAATCGTCCGGCGCATCGCCGGCCTCGGTGGCGTACGACGACGGGGACGCGCTCGGCTGGTGGGCGGGGGCGGGCGGGGCGCACGTCCGGGTGCTGCCCGACGACTGGCAGCTCGACGCCGTACTGAAGGAGGAGGCGACCTTCGAGCTGCTGCACCGGGAGGTGTTCGCGGTCTACGAGCAGCTGTACCCGTTCATGCGCGACGAGGTGTTCAGCCTCGCGGACCGGTGCAAGGTCGAGACGTACGCGAAGCTGATCTGGCAGATGTGCGATCCGGCGAACCGGGACCGCACGTACTACATGCCGCCGACCCGCGACCTCACCCTGCCGAAGGCCCGGCTGCTCCTGAAGTACCTGAGGGCGCGCTCGGCCGCCGACGCGGTGCTTCCGGTCACCACTCCGTCGCCGGCCGCGCCGGTGCCCCGGATCACGACGCGGGCCCAGCTGCGGGCGGCGCTGTGGCAGGCGGTCACGGTGGAGCTGGCGACCTCGCTGCAGTACCTGTACGCGGGGTACTCGCTGCCCACACACGGCGCCGGTTTCGCGTACGTGCGGCGCGGGGTGTGGACGCCCCGGCAGCTGCGGCTGGCGTGCGGCGACGGCGGGGAGACGCTGAGCAAGGGGATCCGGGACAGCCTGTTCGAGGTGGCCCGCGAGGAGATGATCCACTTCCTGGTCGTCAACAACATCCTGATGGCGATGGGCGAGCCGTTCCACGTCCCCGCCATCGACTTCGGCACGCCGGGGCGGCTGCCGCTGCCGCTGGACTTCGCGCTCGAACCGCTCGATCTGGGCAGCGTGCAGCGGTTCGTCGCGATCGAGCGGCCCGAGCGGCTGGCCGGTGGCTCCGGAAGCGGCTCCTGCGGTCCCGAAGGCGAACGCGGCTGCGGAGGCGCCCCGTTCGGCTCGCCGAGCGAGCTGTACGCGGCGATCCGCGACGGGCTCACCCGGGTGCCGGACCTGTTCCTGGTGGACCGGGGCCGGGGCGGCGGCGAGCACCACCTCTTCCTGGGCCGGTCGGTCGACGCCCGCCACCCCGACTACCAGCTGGAGGTCGACGACCTGCCGAGCGCGCTGTTCGCCGTCGACTTCGTCACCGAGCAGGGCGAGGGCGGGGTGCTCGACGCGCCCGGTCCCGTACCCGAGTCGCACCACGACACCTTCGTACGGCTCGGCGAACTCCTCATGACCGAACGGGCGGACGGCCCCGGCGGGCAGGGCGCGCCGTGGAACCCCGCCTATCCGGCGCTGCGCAACCCGACCCTCGATCCGGCGCACCCGGGCCGGGCGGCGGTCCGCGACCCGCACGCCCGGGAGGTGATGCGGCTGTTCAACCGCTGCTACTTCCTGATGCTCCAGCTGATGGTGCAGCACTTCGCGGAGAGCCCGGACGCGAGCCTGCGCCGGTCGCGGCTGATGAACGCGGCGATCGACGTGATGACGGGGATGATGCGGCCGCTCGCCGAGCTCCTGGTGACGCTCGACTCGGGCTGGCGGGGCCGCACGGCCGGCCCGTCCTTCGAACTGGAGGAGCCGCCGGTGGCGCTGGCCCGGCCCGATGTGGCCCGGCGGGCGTTCGCGCTGCGCTTCGGGCATCTCGCGCGGATGGCCGGGGAGTGCGCGGGGGTGCCCGACCGGGTGCCGGAGTTGATGACCTTCTACGCGGAGCAGTTCCGTGCCGGGTGGGGCGGACGGGCCGAGGGAGAGCGCTGAGCGATGAGCACGTACGAGAGGGACGCGGCGTGCGAGACGGGCGCGGCGTGCGAGACGGGCACGCCGCAAGGAACGGGCACGCCGTACGGGACGGGCGCACCGTACGGGACCGGCCGAGGGTCCCCCGTCCGGGAGACGGACGTCCTGGTGGTGGGCGGCGGCCCGGTCGGTCTGGCGCTCGCGCTCGATCTCGCCTACCGCGGAGTGGACTTCACGCTGGTCGAGGCGGGTGACGGCACACCGGCCGAGCCACGGATCACGACGGTGGGGCCGCGCGCGATGGAGATGTTCCGCCGCTGGGGCATGGCCGACGTGCTGCGCGGCGCGGGCTGGCCGGACGACCACGCCCTGGACATCGCCTGGGTGACGGCGGTCGGCGGCCACGAGCTGCACCGGCTGCCGTTCGGCACGGTCGCGACCCGCCCGGAGCCCGAGCACACGCCGGAGCCGGAGGCGATCTGCCCGCAGCACTGGATGGCGCCGCTGCTCCTCGACCGGCTCGGCTGTCATCCGGACGGGCCGGTGCGGATCCACAGCCGGCTGCTCGGTTTCGCCACCGGGCCGGGCGGGGTCACCGCCACGGTGGTCTCCGGCGGCGGCGTCCCCGTCGAGGTGCGGGCGCGCTATCTGGTCGGCTGCGACGGCGCCGGGTCGTTCGTGCGCAAGGCGGCCGGGATCGGGACGCCCGAGCTGCACCCGCCGCGGGTACTGCGGAACATCCTCTTCCGGGCGCCCGAGCTGCCCAAGCTGCTCGGGCCGCGCGCCCCGCTCGTCCACTTCCTCACCTCGCCGACCGGGCTGCGCTATCCGCTGCGCGCGATCGACGGCCGCGGCGTCTACCGGCTGACCGCCCCGCCGAACGGCGAACCCGCGCTGAGCGTCGTACGGCGCGCGGTGCCGCTCGACACCCCGCTGGAGATCGAGGCCGACGACGAGTGGCACCTGACCCACCGGGTGGCCGACCGCTACCGCTCCGGGCGGGTCTTCCTGGCCGGGGACGCGGCGCACACCCTGTCGCCGTCCGGCGGCTTCGGCATGAGCACGGGCGTCTGCGACGCGGCCGACCTCGGCTGGAAGCTGGCCGCCACGCTGGCCGGCTGGGCCGGACCCGGGCTGCTCGACTCGTACGAGACCGAGCGCCGCCCGATCGCCGTGGCCGGGGTCGACGAGGCCAACCGGAACCTGCGCCGCACCCAGGAGCGGCGGATCTCGCCCGCGCTGCTCGACGACACGCCTCTCGGCGAGCGGGCGCGGGCCGCACTCGGCCGGGAGCTGGCGGTCTCGGACGTGCGGCGCGAGTTCGACCGGCCGGAGATGCACTTCGCGTACCGGTACGCGTCCCCGGTCCTCGCGGTCGAGCCGGCCGGGCCGGCCGGGCCGGTCCGGCCGGGGACGGGCGACGGCGGGACGCTGAACCGCTCCACCGCGCCGGGGACGCGGGCGCCGCACGTCTGGCTGGCCCCCGGGCGCTCCACGCTCGACCTGTTCGGGCGCGAGTTCGTCCTGCTCGACCTCGGCGACGGTGAGGACGGCGGCCCGGAGCCGGTGGTACGGGCGTTCGCGGAGCGCCGGGTGCCGCTGCGGGTGGTGCGGTGCGCCGACCCGGAGGCCGCACGGCGCTACGAGAAGCCGTACGTGCTGGTCCGCCCGGACGGGCACGTGGCCTGGCGGGGCGTCCGGCCACCCGTCGACCCGGCGGCACTCGCGGACCTGGTGCGGGGAGCGGGCTCGCGGCGGGGGACGGGCTCGCCGCTGGAGCCGGGCCCGGTGCGGGGACCGGCCTCGATGCGGGGACCGGGCCCGGTGCGGGGAGTCGACGCGCCGCGCGATGCGGACCTGCCGCGCGAGGCCGACTCGCCCCGCGATGCGGACCTGCCGCGGGGAGCGGGCGGATGAGCGTCGAGGAGCTGGACGACGGGGCGCGCGGGCTGCCCGCCTTCGAGCCGGCCCGGCTCGACCTGGCCGACCCGTACCCCGTCTACCGGCGCTACCGGGAGGCCGGGCCGGTGCACCCGGTGCGGGGCGCGCGGGGGCCGACGACCTGGTACGTCTTCGGGTACGCGGAGGTGGCGCGGGTGCTCGCCCGCCGGGAGTTCGCGCGGGTGGCCCCGGGCTCCGGGTCGGCGGCGCCGCTGCCACCCGGGTACGCGGTCCTCCGCGAGGTCGTCGAGAACTGGCTGGTCTTCCTGGACCCGCCCCGGCACACCCGCCTCCGGGCCCTGGTCACGCCGCCGCTCGGCGCCGGTCCGGTGGCGGAGCTGCGGCCGCGGATCCGGCGGATCGCCCGGCGGCTCGCCGCGCCGCTGGCGGCGCGGGAGAGCGTCGACCTCGTCGCGGAGTTCGCGGCGCCGTTCCCGCTGCTCGTGATCTCCGGCGTGCTCGGCGTGCCCGAGGAGCGGCAGGCGTGGTTCCGCGCGCAGGCGCTGGCGCTGCAGCGGGCGGGCGGCACCCGGGTGGACCGCAGTGCGGCGGGGATGGCGGCGGCGGAGCGGGCGGCCGGGGAGCTCAGCGGCTTCTTCCGGCGGGAGCTGGACGCCCGGCGCGGGCCGGGGCGGGACCGGGGGGACCTGCTCTCGGCGCTCGTCCGGGCCGCGGACGAGGGGACCTCGCTGTCGCCCGAGGAGCAGTCGGCGACCTGCATCCACCTCCTGACGGCGGGCCACGAGACCACGACCGGGCTGATCGGCAAGGCGGTCCTGGCGCTGCTCGCCCGGCCGGAGCTGCGGGCCGGGCTGAGGGCGGATCCGGGGCTGTGGCCGGCGGCGGTGGACGAGCTCCTGCGGTACGACCCGCCGGTCCAGATGGTGACCCGCTGGGCACTGCGCGACACCGTCCTCGCCGGGCACCCGGTCCGCGCGGGCGACCGGCTCGTCCTGGTCCTCGGCGCGGCCGGCCGTGACCCGGCGCGCTTCCCCGACCCCGACCGCCTGGACATCCACCGGGACGCGGCGCGGCACTGCGCGTTCGGCCTCGGCATCCACTACTGCGCCGGCGCGGCGCTCGCCCGCGCGGAGGCCGAGACCGGCCTCGCGGAGCTGCTCGACCGGCTCCCGGCCCTCCACCCCGGGGCCCGGCCGCGGGTGGCGGTGCGCTACGCGCCGGACTGGGTGTTCCACGGGCCTGAGCGGCTCATGGTCACGGTGCGGTAGTGAAGGTGTAGGTCGGGGCCGAGGGCGTGGGGCCGGGCTCCGAGGGCTTGCCGCGGTGTTCCATGGTGCCGAGCATCAGGACGGCGAAGAGCACCGAGCCGATGATGAGCGCGAGCCCGATCGGGTTGTCGGGGTTGTACGTGTAGCGGTTGGTGCCCCACCGGCTCTTCTTGAAGACCGGCTCGTGGTCGCGCCCGTCGTAGCCCATCCTTGTGCTCCCCCGACTCCGTGCGTCCGTGTGCCCGTATATCCGTGTATCTGTACGTGGTGTCCGTACATGCGCCGGTCCGACCGACGCACGTCCGTTCGGCTCGGCGCGGTCGGGACTCCGTACACCCCAGGCTGCGCCCGGTGTGACGAGCGCAACGCCCGGCGGAGGGATCTTGACGATTTCCTGACGGCTTTCGGCGCGACCCATATGAGTCCTTTGCTTACGCTGGCTCGACCGCCGTCCGTGCGATGGCCGAAACCCGACCACAGCAGTACAACGGACAGCAGGAGTCCCCCGATGGCCACCCCACCCGACACCCGTACCAGCCGCCTGCGCGCGTGGATGCTGGAAGGCCTGTCCGACATGGGCAAGGGGCGGCCCTCGCAGGTCGCGCCGAAGCCCGCGCACGAGGAACACAAGGGCCAGCCCTGGTGGCGGGTCATGTGCCTGACCGGTGTCGACTACTTCTCGACCCTCGGTTATCAGCCAGGTATCGCAGCCCTGGCGGCCGGCCTGCTCTCGCCGGTCGCCACGGTCGTCCTGGTGATCGTGACGCTGGCGGGCGCACTGCCGGTCTACCGGCGCGTGGCGGAGGAGAGCCCGCACGGCGAGGGCTCGATCGCGATGCTGTCGCGGCTGCTGTCCTTCTGGAAGGGCAAGCTGTTCGTCCTGACCCTGCTGGGCTTCGCGGCGACCGACTTCCTGATCACCATCACCCTGTCGGCCGCGGACGCCTCCACCCACCTGGTGGAGAACCCGCATCTGGAATCGGCGCTGCAGGACAAGCAGGTGCTGATCACCCTGCTGCTGATCGCACTGCTGGGCGCGGTCTTCCTCAAGGGCTTCCTGGAGGCCATCGGGGTCGCCGTCGCGCTCGTCGCCGTCTATCTCGGCCTCAACGCCGTGGTCGTCGTCAACGGCATGTACCACGTCCTGACCGAGGGTCACGTGGTCACCGACTGGACCGCCGCCATGACGACCGAGCACGGCAACGTCTTCGTCATGGTCGGCGTGGCTCTCATCGTCTTCCCGAAGCTGGCGCTGGGCATGTCCGGCTTCGAGACCGGCGTGGCGGTGATGCCGCACGTGCAGGGTGAGCCCGACGACACCGAGACCGCGCCCGCCGGCCGCATCCGGGGCACGAAGAAGCTGCTCACCACGGCCGCGCTGATCATGAGCGTGTTCCTGATCGCCACGAGCTTCATCACCACCGTGCTCATCCCGCACCAGGAGTTCGAGCCGGGCGGCAAGGCCAACGGCCGCGCGCTGGCCTATCTGGCCCACGAGTACCTCGGCGGCGCGTTCGGCACGGTCTACGACATCTCGACCATCGCGATCCTGTGGTTCGCGGGCGCCTCCGCCATGGCCGGTCTGCTGAACCTGATGCCCCGCTACCTGCCGAAGTACGGCATGGCCCCGCACTGGGCCCGCGCCGTGCGCCCCATGGTGATCGTCTTCACCCTGGTCGCCTTCCTCGTCACCTGGGTCTTCGACGCCGACGTCGACGCCCAGGGCGGCGCCTACGCGACCGGTGTCCTCGTGCTGATGTCGTCCGCGGCCATCGCGGTGACCATCGCCGCCCGCCGCGCCGGCCAGCGCGGCTGGGCGATCGGCTTCGCGACCATCTCGGCGGTCCTGCTGTACGTCACCGTCGTGAACGTCATCGAACGCCCTGACGGCGTGAAGATCGGCGCCTGCTTCATCGCCGGCATCATCCTCATCTCCCTGCTCTCCCGCCTCGGCCGCGCCTTCGAGCTGCGCGTCACCCACGTCGAGCTCGACGACATGGCCGAGCGGTTCATCCGCGACATCTCCAACCGCACGCCGCGCTTCATCGCGAACGAGCCGGGCAACCGCGACGCCGACGAGTACCGGGCCAAGAAGGACCAGATCCGCGCCGACAACGACCTGCCGGGCACCGAGGACTTCGTCTTCGTCGAGGTGACGGTCACCGACCCCTCCGAGTTCGAGGCCGGCCTCACCGTCCGCGGCGAGGTCCTCCACGACCGCTACCGCGTCCTGACCGTGGAGAGCTCCTCCATCTCCAACGGCCTCGCGGCCCTCCTGCTCCACTCGCGCGACCTCACCGGCGTCCGCCCGCACATCTACTTCGAGTGGACCGAGGGCAACCCCTTCGCCAACTTCCTCCGCTTCTTCCTCTTCGGCCAGGGCGAGATCGCCCCGGTCACCCGCGAGATCCTGCGCGAGGCCGAGCCCGACCGGGAACTGCGCCCGCGCGTCCACGTGGGCTGACTCCCTGGGATCCCCGCTCCACAGCCCTATACTCAACAATATGAATACTGAACGGCGCGAGCAGGTGGCGCCGCCGAGGGCCACGTACCGGCGGTACGTGGCCCTCGGCGACAGCCAGACGGAGGGCGTCGGCGACGGGGACGACGTCCGGGGCCTGCGCGGCTGGGCCGACCGGCTCGCCGAGGCGGTCGCCCGGTCGAGCCCGGAGCTCCACTACGCCAATCTGGCGGTACGGGGCCGGCTCGCCGGTCAGGTACGGGCCGAGCAGCTCGGGCCCGCGCTCGCCCTGGAGCCCGATCTCGCGACGGTCGTCGCCGGCGTGAACGACCTGCTGCGGCCCCGCTTCGACGCGGACGAGGTCGCCGGCCACCTGGCGGCGATGTTCGCCGCGCTCACCGGGCGGGGTGCCCGGGTCGCGACGCTCACCTTCCCCGACCTCACCCGGCTGATCCCGGCGGCACGCCCGGTCGCGCCCCGGATCACCGCACTCAACGCGGGCATCCGCGAGGCCGCCCGGGCCCACGGCGTCACCGTCGTCGAGACCGCCGACCACCCGGCCGTCACCGACCCGCGCCTGTGGAGCCACGACCGCCTCCACGCGGCCCCGCCCGGCCACGCCCGGATCGCCGCCGCCTTCGCCCACGCCCTCGAACTGCCCGGCACCGACGGCTCCTGGTCCCGCCCCCTCCCCCCGCCCGGCGTCCCCGCGGCCACCGGTCTGCGTCGCGCGGGCGTCGAACTCGCCTGGGCGGCCGCCTTCCTCGGCCCCTGGATCGCCCGCCGCCTGCGCGGCCGCTCGTCGGGCGACGGCCGCACGGCCAAACGCCCGACGCTGCTGCCGGTCACCTCCGGCTGACTCCCGCGCCCGCGTCGCCGCGCGCGGGACGCCGGAGCCGGACCGGCTGCCCGGACCCGGCCGCCACCGCATGGTGCGCGGCCCGGTGCCGTACGAGGACGTGTCCGAGCCGCCGCTTCACGCCGTCCGCCCAGAGCGGCTCAGCCAGTGACCGCCGCGCGGGCCGCCGCGATCCGGGCCGGGTCCCAGCCCCGGCGCGGGACGGAGTCCAGGAGGAGGCGGGTGTAGGGGTGTTCGGGGTGGTCGAGGACTCGGGCGGTCGGGCCCGCCTCGACGATGCGGCCGTGGCGCAGCACCACGATCTCCTCCGTGATGTGCCGTACGACCCCGAGGTCGTGGGTCACGAAGAGGAAGCCGACGCCTGCCTCGCGCCGGATGCGGGCGAGGAGTTCGAGGATCTGGGCCTGGATGGAGACGTCGAGCGCGGCGACCGCCTCGTCCAGGACGAGGACCCGCGGCTCGGCGGCCAGGGCGCGGGCGATGGCGACGCGCTGGCGCTGGCCGCCGGAGAGGCGGCGGGGCAGTGCGGCGGCCTCGCGCGGGCCGAGGCCCACCTGGTCGAGGAGTTCGGCGACGCGGGCCCGGCGGGCGGCCGGGTCGAGGCGGAAGTGCAGCCGCAGGACCTCGTCGACGCTGTCGCCGACGGGGATCCGGGGGTCGAGGGAGAGGTACGGGTCCTGGAAGACCATCTGGATCTCGCGGGCCCTGGCGAGCCGTTCGGCCCGGCCGCGCGGGCGGGCGGAGCGGTCTCGGCCGTCGAGGGTGACCGTGCCGGCGTCGGCGCGTTCGAGGCCGACGAGCATCCGGACGCTGGTGGTCTTGCCGCTGCCGGACTCGCCCACGATGCCGAGGGAGGAGCCGGGCGCGAGGGAGAACGACACGTCGTCGACGGCGGTGTGGTCGCCGTACGTCTTGCGCAGTCCGCGCACCACGAGGCCGGAACGGGCGGTCACAGCTGGATCCCTTCGTCGGCGCGGTGACAGGCGGCGAGTCCGTCGCCGTGCGCCACCAGCGCGGGCACCTCGTCCGTGCAGCGCGCCACGGCGTGGGCGCAGCGGGCGGCGAAGGCACAGCCGGGCGGGGCTTCGGCGACGGAGACCGGGCGGCCCTCGATGGGGCGGGGCGCGGGCGCGCCGGGGTCGATGCGCGGGGTGCAGGAGAGCAGTCCGGCCGTGTAGGGGTGGCGCGGGCGGTCGAACAGCTCGGTGGTGGTGCGGGTCTCGACGATGCGGCCGGCGTACATCACGTACACCCGGTCGCAGATGGCGGCGGCGAGTTCCAGGTCGTGGGTGACGAAGAGGAGTCCGGTGCCGCGTTCGGCCTGCAGGCGGGTGAGGATCGCGATGATCTCGGCCTGGGTGGTGACGTCGAGCGCGGTGGTGGGTTCGTCGGCGACGATCAGGGCCGGGTCGCCGGCGAGGGCGGCGGCGATGACGACGCGCTGGAGCATGCCGCCGGAGAACTCGTGCGGGTAGCGGCGCAGGGCGCCGCGCGGGTCGCGGATGCCGACGGCGTCGAGGAGTTCGGCGGCGCGGGCGGTGGCCTTGGCGGCGGGGGTGCCGGCGGCGCGCAGGCCCTCGGTGACGAAGTCGCCGACGCGGCGCAGCGGGTTGACGGAGGCGCGCGGGTCCTGGAAGACCATGGCGGCCTTGCGGGCGCGCAGGTCGGCGAGGGCTCCGCGGTCCAGGGTGAGGACGTCCTGTCCGGCGACCCTGACCTGGCCGGTGGTGCGGGCCCTGGCGGGGAGGAGGCCGAGGACGGTTCGGCAGGCGACGGACTTGCCGGAGCCGGACTCGCCGACGAGGCCGACGGTCTCGCCGGGGGCGACGGTGAGGGTGACGCCGTCGAGGAGGGGGCGGGCGGCCTGTCCTGCGGGGAGCCGGAGGGTGAGCCGGTCGATCTCCAGGACGTCGGCGCCGGAGGCGCCACTGGGGCTGTGGTCGGTCATGGTGGTCCCGGTCATGGTGGTCACCGCTCCCGCTTCGCGATCCGGTCGGCGATGCCCTCGCCGACGATGCCGAACGCGACGACCGCGAGGACGATGCAGAAGGAGGGCGCGAGCGCGGGCAGCAGGGCGCCCTGCTGGAGCGCCGACTGGCCGTCGTTGATCATGGCGCCCCAGTCGGCGGTGGGCGGCTGGACGCCGAAGCCGAGGAAGGAGAGGGCGGCCAGGTCCATCAGGGCGTAGCCGAAGTTCATCGCGGACTGCGCGAAGACGGTGGGCGTGATGTTGGGCAGCAGGTGGCGCAGGCAGATGGTCCAGCCGGACCAGCCCTGCACGCGGTACGACTCGATGTACGGCCGGGCCTTCTCCTGCCGTGCGATGCCGCGGACCAGGCGTCCGACGTACGGGGTGTAGGCGACGGCCATGGCGATGACGGGCGCGGTCATGCCGGAGCCGAGCACCGCGACCAGCATGATCGCGAGGAGCAGCCCGGGGATGGCGAAGACCAGGTCCATGGAGCGGGAGAGCAGCGCGTCCGCCCAGCCGCCGCGCCAGCCGGCGAGCACGCCGAGCGCGGTGCCGAGCACGGTGGAGACGACCACGACGAGCAGCGGGCCGAGGAGTCCGGTGCGGGCGCCGTGCAGCAGCCGGGACAGGATGTCGCGGCCGGACTGGTCGGTGCCGAGCAGGTGGTCGCCGCCGGTGCCGACGAGGCTGGAGGTCAGGTCCAGGGCCTCGGGGTCGTACGGCGCGAGCAGCGGGGCCAGGGCGGCGACGAGGACGAGCGCGACGAGCACGAGGACGGCGGCCGTGAACAGGGGGCCCTGGCCGAGGGCGCGCAGTCGGCGCAGGCCGGGGCGGCGGCTCAGCGGGGCGGCGTCCGCGTCGGCCCCGCCCGGGCCGGCTGCCCCGGGGTGTGCGGTGAGGGTCATGAGGTGCCTTCCCCGTGGAGGGTGAGCCGGGGGTCGATGAGGGGGGCGAGCAGGTCGACGACGAGGTTGACGAGGACGAAGGCCGCGACGCTGAGCAGGGTGACGGCCTGCACGACGGCGAAGTCCTGGGCGCTGACGGACTGGACGAGGAGGTTGCCGATGCCGGGCACGTCGAAGGCGGTCTCGACGACCGAGGTGGTGACGAGGAGTCCGGCCAGCATGGTGCCGCCGACGGTGACGACGGGGCCGAGGCTGTTGCGCAGCACGTGCCGGCGGATCACGGCGCGCCCGGCGACACCGCGGGCGCGGGCCACGTCGACGTGTTCGCGGCCGAGTTCGTCGAGCATCGCGGAGCGGGTGACGCGGGCGAGGAGTCCGGCGAAGGTGGTGGCGAGGGCGAACGCGGGCAGCGTGAGGTGGTAGAGCCGGTCGCCGAATCCGTCGGGGGTGCCGCCGGGACCGGGGAACCAGCCAAGCTGTACGGAGAAGAGCGAGACGAGCGCGATGGCGCTGACGAACGACGGGGTGGCGGTGGCGACTCCGGTGCCGATGAGCACGATCCGGTCGACGAGGCCGGGGCGCAGCGCGGCGAGCACGCCGGCGGCGACGCCGCCGGCCGCGACGAGCACCGCCGAGTAGCCGACGAGCAGGAGCGTGCCGCCGAGCCGGGAGCCGAGCAGCGTGGCGACGTCCTGGTGGTACTGGGCGGAGCGGCCGAGGTCGCCGTGGAGGACGCCGCCGAGCCACTTCGCGTACTGCACGAGCAGCGGGTCGTCGAGGTGGTACTCGGCGCGCAGCGCGGCCACCGTCTGCGGGGTGGCGGGGCGGCCGTGCAGCAGGAAGGTGACGGGGTCGCCGGGCGCGAGGTGGACGGAGGCGAAGACGACGAAGGAGGTGACGAGCAGGACGCCGAGGAGTCCGGCGAGCCGGCCGAGACCGTAACGGAGCACGGGGTGGCGCAGTATCGGGCTGCGGGGCTTCGGGTTGGGCTTCATCAGGACGCGGCGCCGATCGTCGCGGCCCAGGGGTAGTAGAGCTGGGCGATGCCGGTGGGGGCGCCGGTGACGCGGCTGCCGAGGAAGACGGAGAACGGGGCCTCGTAGACGGGGATCACGGGCAGTTCGCGCATCGTGATCCGCTGCAGTTCGGCGGTGAGGTCGGTGCGGGCGCCGGGGTCGGCGGCGGCGTTGGCGCGGTCGAAGGCGTCGTCGTAGACGGGGTCGGACCAGTTGCCGTAGTTCCCGAAGTCGCCGGTGCGCAGGTACTGGTAGAACTCCAGCGGGTCGGGCGTGTTGTCGTATCCGTTGGTGATGACCAGGTCGAGTCCCTTGCGGGCGTTCTTGTCGACGAAGATGCTGCTGTACGCGTCGGGTGCGACGGCCTTGAGCTGGACGTCGAGGCCGATCTGGCGGCCGGCCGCCTGGACGGCGTTGGCGACGACGCTGATCTCGGGGGCGAGGCTGCTGGTCACCAGGGTGACCTTCTTGCCGGTGGCGCCGGCGTCCTGGACGAGCTGCTTGGCCTTGGCCACGTCGTACACGGGCTCGGGCAGTTCCTTGAAGATCTCGTCGGTCTTCTCCGGGACGAGCGCCCAGGCGCCGCGTGCGGCGGGGGCCTTGGCGGGGATGCCGATGCCGCCGGCGGCGGCCTTGATGATGTTCTTGCGGTCGAGCGCCATGGACAGTGCCTGACGGACCTTGAGGTCGCCGAGCGTGCCCTGGAAGTTCAGGACGGCGAGGTTGGCGGCGGCGGTGTTGGGGCCGAACCAGAGCTTGCCCTTGGGGGTGGCGCGCAGCCGGTCCAGGGAGGACGAGGGGACCATGTAGCCGCCGTCGGCGGTGCCGGAGAGGAAGGTGTTGGTGCGGGCGGCGGAGTCCTCGACGAAGGTGAAGCGGACGGCGTCGGTCTTCGGCGTGAGCTTCTTGTCCCAGTAGCCGGGGAACTTCTTGAGGGTGATGGACTCGCCCTGCTGCCACTTGTCGAGGGCGTAGGGGCCCGAGCAGTTGACCTTGCCGCCCGGGACGCCGTACTCCTTGCCGGCCTTGGCGAGGAAGGCGGCGCTCTCGATGGTGCCGGGCGAGGCGGCCATGAGCTCGCCCAGCAGGACGTCCGGCTTGGTGAGCTTGAGGGTGACCTGGAGGGGACCGGTCTTCTCGACGGTCTTGACGTTCTTGAAGGCGGAGCCCCAGGGCGAGCCGGTGGCCGGGTCCATCTGGCGCTTGAGGGAGGCGACGACGTCGTCGGCGGTCATGACCGTGCCGTCGTGGAACCTCACGCCCGAGCGCAGGTCGTACACCCAGGTCAACGGATCGGGGTTCGCCCACTTCACGGCCAGTCCGGGCTCGATCTTCAGGTCGGGGGTGACCCGGAGGAGCTGCTCGCAGACGTTGGCGAGGACGGTGTTGGGCGGGTAGTCGTACGCCTGGGCGTAGTCGAGGGTGTACGGCTCCGCGTAGAGCGACCAGGTGAGCGAGGGCAGCGGGCCCTTGGCCGCGGGCGAGAGCGGGGTGACGGTGTAGCCGCCGGCCGCGCCCGCGGGCTTGGTGGCGCCGGAGCAGGCGGTGGCGGTGACGGCGAGCGCGGCGAGGAGCAGACCGAGTCTGGGCATGCGCAAGGAGACCCACCCCTTTACGGGTGTCGTGACGGGCACTGGGGATGGTGGAGCCAGGTGGGGGAATGGAGCGAGTATTGATGCGGGAACGTTCCCGCACAAGACTCTGCGGCGACTTTGCGGGAACGGTTTTGCAGAGGTCACGGAGGTGGCAGCATCTCCGCATGACCACACGTGAAGGGCAGGCGGGACCGCCCGCTGCGCGGGTGCGGCTCGTCGACGTGGCCCGGGAGGCGGGCCTGTCGAAGACCACCGTCTCGGCGGCGCTCAACGGCACGGGCCGGCTCTCCCCCGCCGTTCGGGAGAAGGCCGTCGAGACCGCGCGCCGAATGGGCTACCGGCCCAACGCCACCGCGCGCCAGCTGCGCGCCGGACGGGCCCGGCTGATCGGCTACGTCGTCGGCGAGTTCGCCGGCGAGCCCTGGGCGTATCTGGACTCGCCGTACTTCGCGCGGCTCACCAGCGCGACGGCGTCCGCGGCGCTCCGGCACGGGTACGCCCTGGTGATGCTGCCCGCGGGAACGCTGCAGCGGGAGTGGGCGGACCTGCCCCTGGAGGCGGTGATCGTCGCCGATCCGGTCGAGGACGACCCTCTCGTGGAGGACTTCCTCGCCGCGCGCATCCCGGTCTTCAGCGACGCCTCGGTCGCGGACCGGCCGGGCGCCCACTGGGTCGACCTGGACGCCGACGCGGCGGTACGGGAGTCACTCGACCATCTGCGCGGGCGCGGCGCCCGGCGGCCCGCGCTCGTCCTGCCCGACAGCACGACCCGCTTCCACCGCCAGATGCTCGCCGCCTACCGCGCGTGGTGCGCGCGACACGGGGCCGAGGAGCTGGTGACCCTCGTCCCCGAGCCGGGCAACGGTCCGGTGGTCCGGGCCGTCGAGCGGGCGCTGGCGGGCGAACCGCGGCCCGACGGCCTGTTCGTGGTCGCGGAGGCCAGCCCGCCGCTGGTCATGGACGCGGCCCGGCGGGCCGGCCTGGCCGTGCCCGGCGAGCTGCGGGTGGTGTGCGTCAGCGAGGACGAGTCGGCCGCGCACGCCGATCCGCCGGTGAGCACGCTGAGCCTGCGCCCGGCGGACGTCGCCGAGGAGGGGATAGCGCTGCTCGTGGCGGCCCTGGAGGGCGGGGGCAGCACGCCCCCCGGCGTGCTGCTCACCGCCCGGCTCCAGGTGCGGGCCTCGTCCTGACCCGGCCATGACGCCCTGACACGCGCACACCGGAGTTCAGGCCCCGTGGACCCTGGTGCCGCCGACGAAGGTCTGCTCCACGCGGGCCTCGGCGATCTCCTCCCGCGGCGCGGTGAGGATGTCGCGGTCGAGGACGACGAGGTCCGCGAGGTGGCCGGGGCGCAGGCTGCCCGCGTCGTCGTGGCCGTTCACGTGCGCGGAGCCGGCCGTGTAGGCGGCGAGGGCGGTGGGGAGGTCGAGGCGCTGCTCGGCGAGGAAGACCCGGCCGTCGGTGGCGCCGGGCTCGGCGCGGTTGACCGCGACGTGGATGCCGGCGAGCGGGTCGGGGCTGCTGACCGGCCAGTCGCTGCCGGCGACCAGGGTGGCGCCGGCGCGTACGAGGTCGCCGAACGGGTACTGCCAGGCGGCGCGTTCGGGGCCGAGGAAGGGGATGGTCAGCTCGTCCATCTGCGGCTCGTGCGCGGCCCACAGCGGCTGGATGTTGGCGAGCGCGCCGAGCCGGGCGAAGCGGGCGATGTCGTCGGGGTGCACGACCTGGAGGTGCGCCAGGTGATGCCGGTTGCCGCGGCGTCCGTTGGCGGCGATCGCCGCCTCGACCGCGTCCAGGGCCTCGCGTACGGCGCGGTCGCCGAGCGCGTGGAAGTGCACCTGGAAATCGAGGGCGTCGAGCGCGGTGACGTGGCCGCGCAGCGCCTCGGGGTCGACGAAGCTGAGGCCGGTGTTGGCGGTGGCGCAACCGCAGCCGTCGAGGTAGGGGCTGGTCATCGCGGCGGTGAAGTTCTCGGCGATGCCGTCCTGCATGATCTTCACGGAGCCGGCCCGGAACCGTCCGAGGCTCAACTCCTTGCGCAGCGCCACCAGTTCGGGGATCTGCTCGGCGCCGCGCGCCCGGTCCCACCACAGCGCGCCGGTGACCCGGGCGGTGAGGGTGCCGTCGGCGGCGGCCGCCATGTAGGCGTCGGAGGGGTCGGGCTTGCCGCTGAACTCGCCGAGGAGGGCGTCCTGCCAGCCGGTGACGCCGAGCGAGTGCAGCAGGGCCTGGGCACGCAGCAGCCCGGCGACGCGGTCGGCCCTGGTGCCGGCCGGGACATGCCGGGAGACCAGGGCCGCCGCGCCCTCCTGGAGGACTCCGGTGGGGTTGCCGTCGGCGTCGCGCTCGATCCGGCCGTCGGCCGGGTCGGGGGTGTCGGCGGTGATCCCGGCGAGTTCCAGGGCGCGGGAGTTGACCCAGGAGCCGTGGTGGTCGCGGTTGACCAGGCAGACGGGGCGGTCGGCGACGAGCTCGTCGAGCAACTGCCGGGTGGGCAGGCCGCCTTCGAAGCTCTCCATCGACCAGCCGCCGCCGGTGATCCACTCGTGGTCGGGGTGGGCGGCGGCGAAGCCGGCGATGATCCGGCGGTAGTCGTCGACGCCGGTGGTGCCGCTGAGGTCGCACTCGGCCAGCTCCACGCCCCCGTACACGGCGTGGATGTGCGAGTCCTGGAAGCCGGGGATCAGCAACTTGCCGGTGAGGTCGACGACTTCGGTCGACGGGCCGACGAGATCGCGCACCTCGTCGTGGCCGACGGCGGTGATCCGCTCGCCGGTGACGGCGAGGGAGGTGGCCCGGGTGCGGGCGGGGTCGCCGGTGAAGACGGGGCCACCGGTGAAGACCAGGTCGGCCGTGCTCATGTGCGTACTCCTGGAAGGTGAGGGGGCCCGGCACGGGGGCCGAGGCGAGGTGCGTCATGGAACAGCCGCCCCCGTCAACACGTCAAGGGTGTTGTCGTAAGGCGTCCCCGGGTAGGGTCCGGCCATGGCCGAACGAGTTGTTCCGGAGGACCGGCGGCAGCGCCGCCGCCCCACCAAGCAGGGCACCGTGCTCTCCGAGCGGGTGATCGTCGAGACGGCGCTGCGGCTGGTCGCCCAGCACGGCGCGGAGGCGTTGTCCGTACGGCGCCTGGGCGCCGCCCTCGGCGCCGACCCCAGCGCGCTCTACCGCTACTTCCGCAACACCGACGACCTGCTGCTCGCCCTCGCCGACGAGATGGTCGGGCTCGCACAGGCGGGCTGGCGGGCGACCGGTGACTGGCGCGCCGACCTGCACGCGATCGCCTCGCGCATCCACGCCGCCTACCTCGCCCACCCGCAGGTCGCCGCGCTCGCCGCGCACCGCACGACCGGTCGCACGCACGAGGCCCGCGCCGTCGAGGCGATCCTCGGCGTGCTGCGCCGCGCCGGCTTCCCGGACGCGGAGGCGGTCCGGATCTACCACGCCTTCGTCGACCAGGCCCTCGCCTTCGCCGCGCTCGACGCCGCCGCCCAGGCCCTCCCGGAGCCGGCCCGCGAGGCCGACGAGCAGGTGTGGCACGCCGCGTACGGCAAGCTCCCCGCCGACACCCACCCGAACGTGGCGGCGACGTTCCCGCTGCTGGCGGCGGACATGCGGGACAGCGGCCACCCGTTCGCCCTTGAGCTGATGCTGGACGCGGTGGGGGCGAGGCTGGCGGCGCTCGGGGAGGGGTAGGGGCGCCCGGATCCGGTACGGGGACGGGCGGGACCGCTTACGTCAACACCATTGACGGTAATCCGTCCGGCCCGGTCTCATGACGGCACTTCGTCAGGCCCGTGGCCCGCAGGCCCGCCTCCGCGATCCGAAGGAGCACCGCCCATGGACCCCGTACACGCGCTCCGGGACGCCTCGCCCACCCCCTTCTGGCTGGACGACGCCGACCACCGGCCGCCCGCCGCGCCCGCTCTCGTGGGCGCTGTCGACTGCGATCTGCTCGTGGTCGGCGGCGGCTACAGCGGGCTGTGGACCGCGCTGATCGCGAAGGAGCGCGATCCGTCCGCCGATGTGGTGCTCATCGAGGCCGGCGAGGTCGGCGCCGCCGCGTCCGGGCGCAACGGCGGCTTCTGCGAGTCGAGCCTCACGCACGGGCTCGGCAACGGGATCGCCCGCTGGCCCGGTGAGATCGCCCGGCTCGAACGGCTCGGCCGGGAGAACCTCCAGGCCATCGAGGACACCGTCACCAAGCACGGCATCGACTGCGACTGGGAGCGCACCGGCTCGCTGGTCGTGGCGACCGAGCCGTACCAGCTCGCCGGCCTGAAGGAGGAGGCCGAGGCCGCCGCGCGGTACGGCGCCGAGGTCGCGCTGCTCGACGAGGCGGCCGTGCGCGCCGAGATCGACTCGCCGTCGTTCCTCGGCGGCGTGTGGAACAAGGACGGTGTCGCCATGGTCAACCCGGCCCGGCTCGCCTGGGGACTCAAGCGGGCCTGCCAGGAGCTGGACGTCCGGGTGTACGAGCACACGCCGGGCACCGGGCTCACTGAGGACGGCGCGCGGATCGCGGTGTCCACACCGTACGGCCGGGTGCGCGCGCGGCGGGTGGCGCTGGCCACCAACGCGTACCCCTCGCTGCTCCGCCGGCACCGCCCGTACACCGTTCCGGTCTACGACTACGCGCTGATGAGCGAGCCCCTGACGGCCGATCAACTCGCCGCCGTGGGCTGGCGGAACCGGCAGGGCTTCGCCGACTGCGCCAACCGCTTCCACTACGTCCGGCTGTCCGCCGACAACCGGATCCTGTGGGGCGGCTTCGACGCCGTGTACCGCTACGGCGGCGGCGTGCGCGCCGAACGCGACCAGCGCCACCAGACCTTCGCGACCCTGGCCCGGCACTTCGCCGAGACCTTCCCGCAACTGGCCGGCGTCCGGTTCAGCCACGCGTGGGGCGGCGCCATCGACACCAGCACCCGTTTCTGCGTCTTCTTCGACAGCAGCCACCGCGGCCGGGTGGCGTACGCGGCCGGCTACACCGGCCTCGGCGTGGGCGCCACCCGCTTCGGCGCCGAGGTCATGCTCGACCTGCTGGCCGGCGAGCGCACCGAGCGCACCTCGCTGGAGCTCGTACGCCGCAAGCCGCTGCCGTTCCCGCCCGAGCCGGTGCGCGCCCTCGGCATCGGCATCACCCAGTGGTCCCTCGCCCGCGCCGACGCGCACGAGGGGCGCCGCAATCTGTGGCTGCGCGCCCTGGACCGGGTGGGCCTCGGCTTCGACAGCTGATCCGTCGTCCGGTTCCCCGGCTCACCGGTTCACCGGTTCGCCGGTTCACCGCGGATTCGGCCACCGACTCCCGTCCGTTGACGCGCTGTTGGGCCCCGCGCCGGGTGGCCGATGTGCGCTGTGCGCATGTCCGGCAAGCGAGCGAATCACCGGTGGCACGCGGCGGCACTGGCCGCCGCCCTGGTCGTCGGTGCCTGCGTCACCCGCGGGGACGCGGCCCGGGGCGGCTGCGCGTCCTCCGTCCCGTACGTCTCCGGGACCGGCGGCCACGCCGCGTACCGCATCCCGGCCGTCGTCCGCACACCCGCCGGCACCCTGCTCGCCTTCGCCGAGGCCCGGCTGCGGGGCACCGGGGACGCGGGCGCCGTGGACATCGTGCTGCGGCGCTCGACCGACGGCGGCTGTACGTGGGGGCCGCAGCGGGTGGTGGCCGCGGGGCACGGGAACACCCGGGGCAATCCGGCGCCGGTCGTCGATCCGGCGAGCGGCGACGTGGTCCTGCTCTCGACGGGCAACGCCGGCGCGGTGACGGAGTCGACGATCCTGGCGGGACGGGCGTCGGCGGCGCGGGGGCGCCGGGTGTACGTGCAGCGCAGCGCGGACGACGGGCGCGGCTTCTCGGCGCCCCGGGACATCACGTCCACCGTGAAGCGGGCCGGCTGGCGCTGGTACGCGACGGGGCCCGGCCACGCGATCGCCCTGACCCGCGGCCCGCACGCCGGCCGGCTCGTCGTGCCCGCCGACCACTCGGCCGCTCCCCCGCCGGGCTCGCCCGGCACCGGTCGCGAGCCGCGCTGGTACGGGGCGCACGCGCTGCTCAGCGACGACGGCGGGCACAGCTGGCGGATCGGCTGGGCGGACGAGTCGTACGAGGGCACGGTCGACACCAACGAGACGGCGGCGGCCGAACTCCCGGACGGGCGCGTCTACTTCACGGCCCGCGACCAGCTCGGCAGCAGCCCCGGCAACCGGGCCGACAGCACGTCGAGCGACGGGGGCGCGAGCCTCGACCGGCCGTTCGCGCCACAGCCCGCGCTCGGCGCCGTGCCGGTGGTGGAGGGCGGTCTGCTGGCCCTGGACTCCGGCCGGCTGCTCTTCTCCGCGCCCTCGGTGCCGACCGCCCGCCGCGACCTCGTCCTCTGGACCGGCACGGACGGCGGCCGCACCTTCGCCCCGGCGCTCACGCTGTCGCACCGCCCGGCCGGCTACTCGGACCTGGTCCGGGTGGACGCGCGGACGGTGGGGGTGCTGTACGAGACGGGCGAGCGCGGCCCCTACGAGACGATCGTCTTCCGGCGCGTGCCGCTCGCGGCGCTCACCCCGTGAGGGGGCTCACGGACGGATCTCCCGGGCCTCGAACCGGCCCTCGCCCAGGACCAGGACGAAGGAGACCTGCTGCCCTTCGGAGAGGGCGGGCCCGCCCTCGATGTCCTCGGCGCGGAAGTACACCGGTTCCTCGGAACCGACGGCGAGGACGAAGCCGTAGCCGGCCCCGCGGTCGTAGGTCTGGACGAACCCGACGCTCCTGCCCGTTTCCATGGGGGGATCCCTTCCGTCGCGAGGGGGTGTCCGGTATCGATACCCCCCGCGACGGCCGGGATCCCACCCTGTCGCCTGGACGCCTCGGACTAGATGCCCGGGATCTGGCGGGCGTGGAAGGCCGCGCGGACCGCGTCGGCGGCGCCCTGGCCGTACATCTTCTGCGCGGTGGCGATCGTCTGCTTGGCCGCGTCCTCGAAGGAGGTGTCCGGCTTGAAGCCGAACTGGGCGTTCACGATGATCCGGTCGGCGGTCCGGGCGCCGAGCGCGCCACGGATGTCCCACAGGGCGCGGGACCAGATCTCGCCGTCGGCGTGCACCTCGCCCACCCGGTCGGCGTAGACCTTGGTGCCGTCGACCCGGCGCAGGCAGTGCGGGGCGGTGCTGTACGTGACGGAGTCCCAGTCGGCGACGCAGGCGAGGTCCGTCTTCACGGGCCAGCCGTAGCGGGCGGCGGCGTTGCTTCCGACCTCGACGGCCAGGTAGTCGCCGAACGCCTCGCCGATCGCACCGGCCTCCGGCGAGCTGCCGAAGCCGGGCACCTGGGCCTCGTGCACGGAGTGGCCGTACTCGTGGACGACGACCTCGGCGTCCTCGGCGTCGTCGACGCCGCCCTTGCCGAAGCGGATCTCGTCCTTCTTGTCGGTGAAGAAGGAGTTGTCCGCGCCCCACTGGCTGATCCGCACCGGCATCGGCCGGTTGTTGGCGCCCGGCAGCTCGCTGCCGAAGCCGAGGCCCTGCAGGTACTCCTGGGCCTCGTTGACCCAGAAGTACGCCATGACCTGCTCGAACTGGTCGTCGTGCCGGTTGTACGAGGCGGCGTCGGCGACCTTCGCGGGCGCGCCCGTCTCGGAGCGGACGTAGGCCCAGCGGCCGGAGAGACCACCGCTGCCGTCCAGGTTGCGCAGGGCGACGGTGGTGTACGCGGACGCGGGGACCGCGTCGGCGGCGTCCTTGTTGTCGGTGAGCGTCTGGTCGCCCGAGGACTGCACGGGGTTGACCATGAAGATGCGGGCCTGCGGACCGGCGGCGGCCGGGGCCGCGCCGGTGGCGGAGGCGAGACCGGCCGGGGCGATCAGCGCCACGGTGGCGGTGGCCGCGGCGATCAGGCCGCGGGATGTGCGGCGTGCCATCAACGTCCTCCCGTTGGGTGGGATGTGAGGGTCGTGAGGGGGGTGGTGTGGTGCGGCCGTGATCATCGCGCAGGGACCGGGCCCGCGTCGAGGGTTCGATCGTTCAGGGTTTCGAAAGCGCCGGTTCAGGGCAGCAGGGCCGGCTGGGCGTTGCGGGCCAGCGTGTGGGCGAGCTCAGGCCACCAGGCTCCGGCCGGCGGGTCGACGATGCCGTACTCGGGGTCGGTCGTGCCGCCGGTGCCGCGGGTGCAGCTGCCGTCGGACTCGCCGACGACCTTCAGGTACAGATAGGCGTCGGCGAGCGCCACCCCGGTGTCGGCGGTCGGGCGCGGGCCGATGCCGCGGCCGGGCGGGTTGCACCAGGTCTCGGGGTCACCGGAGTACGCGCCCGGGGCCGGGGTCCAGGGGCCGAGGCCGTTGCGGCTGGTGTCGACGACGAAGTGGGGCAGGTCGGTGGTGGGCGGGTTTCCGACGGCCTGGTCGTACCAGGCGTCGGTCCAGTGCCAGGTGCTCGGGTCGTCGGGGTCGACCGCGTTGCCCGGCCGGCCGTCGTTGGGCGCGGCGGAGGAGTAGTACTGGCTCGCGCACCAGTCGGTGTGGCCGCGGGCCCACTCCGGTCCCCGGGTGGCGAACCAGACGCACTTCGCGACCCAGGTGCCGTAGTGGTCGAGGTGGTCGGTCGGCAGGAAGTTGGAGACGTTGAGGGAGAAGCCGTCGGCGTGCCCGACCCCGGCGTCGACGAGGCGCCGGGCCATGTCGCCGACGGCCCGCCACTTGTTGTTGCCGCCGTCGAGGTAGACGGCGGTGCCGGGGCCCGTCGCCTTGAGGGCCGTCACGGCGTAGTCGAGGTCGGCGAGGCGGGCGGCGGTGAGCGCGCCGGTCGGGTCGACGGATCCGGCGCAGTCCTTGGGCAGCAGGGCCAGCCCGTCGGGCTCCAGGACGACGAGGGCGGGGCCGGTGCCGATGCCCGTGGCGAGCCCGTCGATCCACTCCCGGTACGCGGCGGAGGACGGGGCCCCGCCGGCGGAGTAGCTGCCGCAGTCGCGGCCGGGGATGTCGTACGCGACGATCACCGGCACCTGGCCGGCGGCCCTGGCCCTGCCGAGGAGCGCGGCGGCTTCGTCACGGACCTGTGCGGCGCTGCCGCCGGTGAACCAGGTGGCCTGCGGCAGTTGCGCGAGCCGCGCCATGGTGGCGGCATCGGCCGTGTCGCCCGCCTGCTCGTCGGCGGCGGCCTGCCGTGCGGCCCGGCTGTCGGGGTCCACGTAGAAGCGGGTCGCGGCGGTGAGCGGCCCTGCGGTGGTGGCGATGGCCGTAGGGGTCGCTGTGGCGGTGGCCGTGGCCGTCGGGGTGGCCGTGGCCGTGGCCGTGGCGGTCGCCGTGGCCGTCGCCGTCGCCGTCGCCGTGGGGGTGGCCGTGGCGGTGGCCGTGGGGGTGGCCGGTTCCTCGGCCCGGGCCGTCGGGCCCGTGGCCAGCCAGGCTGCGCAGACGGCGAGCGCCGCCGCCAGAGTGGCGGAGCGCCGCCCCCGAATCCGGTACGTCATCAAGACCCTCCTTGGCGTGATCATGAGCAGCCTAAGCGGCCTTGATCATCAAGGGACCGGAACGGGTGCATCCGGTCGGACGGCGCGCCCCGCGCCGGGGCGCGCGCCCGGGGCAGGGAAGCACGGAGCGGGCGCTCAGCCCTCGCGGCTACTCTCGTCCCTGAGCCAGGTGTCGAAGTCCCGCGCACGGATCGCCTTGCGCGCCCCCCGGCGCGCCACGAGCGCCGCCGTGACGAAGACGATCAGGGCGGGCAGCAGGGTGGGGTCGGTGCGCAGCAGGGCGCGCAGGTCGCCCAGGCCGGTACGGGCCGTGGGGGCGTCGCCCCGGCCCGGCGTCCCGGCCGCCTCGCGCTGCTGTTCCTCCAGTTGGGCGGTGGAGGTGGCGGCCCTGATCCGGCGGCGGATCAGGTCGGGCCAGGTCCGGGGCGGACGGACCACGACCCGGGCGGCGCGGACCACGGCGCGCTCGGCCGGACCGAAGGCGAGGGAGGCGGCCAGGTCGTCGGCCATCAAGGGCGGCAGGGCGGCGATCCGGGCGTGCCCCTCACCTGACATGGCGATCACCCCGCGCCCGAACAGCCCTTCACGCACCGCGGGAAGCCGCTGCCACACCTTGTAGTAGGCGCGCACGGGCCAGGAGCAGCCGCTCATCGGCAGCTGCCGCTCCGGCGCGGCCGCCAGCACCGGGCCCGGGCCGGCGAGAGCGGCCGCCAGGGCCCGCACGTCGGCTGCGCCGAGCTCCACGTCGGCGTCCACGTAGATCCGGGGGAAGCCGCGGGCGTGTGCGTCGCCGAGCCGCAGGGCCTGGTGCTTGGAGGGGACGGGGGTCTCGACGACACGCACGCGCGGGCCGTATCCGGCGGCGACGGCCGCGGTGGCGTCCGTACAGCCGTTGCACACGACCAGGAC
Organism: Streptomyces sp. NPDC004788; assembly: GCF_053601115.1. NCBI lineage: Bacteria > Bacillati > Actinomycetota > Actinomycetes > Kitasatosporales > Streptomycetaceae > Streptomyces > Streptomyces sp. NPDC004788. The sequence goes on along the minus strand of NZ_JBSGBF010000020.1, from coordinate 32,578 downwards.
GTCGAACTCGCCGTCACGCGCGCCGCCCAGGAGGCCGTCGAGGAGCCGGGCGAGGGTGCGTTCCTCGTTGTGGGCGGGGATCACGATGCTGGGACCGTCGGGCATACGGTCAGTATGACCAACCCGTCCGACTCTTACAGTTCCTTCAACTATCGGTAGGAGTTTCACACAACTCCTGGATGGCCTGCCCCAGTTGGTCTAGATTGAGCGTCGCCGGATCCGCTCGGTCGCGAACACATCGTGTCCCGGGCGGATTCTGCGTCCTGTGCGGACCCGGCCGTGGCTGGGGAGACTTGCGACTCGGTCCGCACCGTTCAGTCAGGCGGAAGAGCCGCGTACCCTCGCCGACCGTCGCCGACCTTCCCCTGTCCGCTGTCCGCGAGCCGTGCGCTCCTGGGCGCGTCGGGGGGCAGGTGCGTCGGGGGCCCGTGCCGGGGTGCGTGCGAAGCGCCCTTGGGGGGAATGGATGACCGTCCTGCCGGTCACGCATGAGCGGCATCGTGTCGAATCCACACACATCGACCACTCAGATCACGCAGACCACACCGATCACGCTGATCATTCGGAACTCTCCGGCCGTTCCGATGTCCGCCGCCTGTGGTGGCGGAGGAGACATCAGCTCGTGCTGCTGGCCGCCGACCTCGTCGGGGCCGTGGCCGCGGCGCTGCTCGTGCTGCGCGCGGGCGGTCACTGGCCGGTCGTGCCCGGACTGCCGGTGGCCTGGCTCCTGGCGACGGCCGCGCACCGCGGCTACGCGACGGCGTCGTTCGGCTCCGGGAGCGAGCTCTATCTGCGGGTGCTGCGCGCCGCGCTGGTGCTTCCGGCGCTGGCCGCGGGGCTCGGCTGGGGGCTCGCGGGGGATCCGGACCTGCTGCACGAGATGATCCTGGCGGCACCGCTCGCCGCCGCGCTGTCCCTGGCCGCCCGGTGCGCGCTGCGGCGCCGGCTGCGGACGCGCTGGGCGCGCGGCCAGGGCCGTACGACCGCGGTGCTCGTGGGCCCGTCGGCCGGGGTCGCCGAACTGCTCGCCGCGCTGCTCCGCGACAGCCGGCCGGGCGCGCCCGCGGCGGCCGTGCTCCAGGGCATGGAGCTGGCCGGGGTGTGCCTGACCGATCCGCGCACCACGGACGACCTGGACGCGTTCGGGGTCCCGGTGCTCGGCGGTGTCGACGAAGTGCCGGGCGCGATACGGGCCTTCGGCGGCGGGACCGCCGTCGTGGTGCTGCCGGCGCCGGAGATCGACGCGGGGCTGCTGCGCCGGCTCGCCTGGAGCACGGCGGCCGCCGGCGGCGACTTCCTGATCGCGCCCTCGTTCGGCGACGTGGCGGCCGCCCGGCTCGACGTGCGGACGATCGGCGGCGTCCCGCTGATCCACGTCCGGGCGCCCCGGCTGTCCCGGCTCTCGCGGCTGCCCAAGGAGGTGGCGGAGCGGCTGATCGCGGCCGTGCTGCTGCTCCTGCTCTCTCCGCTGATGTGCGTGGTCGCGCTGACCGTGCGGCTCGGCAGCCGCGGCCCGGCGCTGTTCCGGCAGGTGCGGGTGGGCCTGCACGGCAAGCACTTCACCATGCTGAAGTTCCGGACGATGCGGCCGGACGCGGAGGCCCGCCGGGCGGAGCTCGCGCACGCCAACCACAACAGCGACGGGCTGCTGTTCAAGGTCCGCGACGACCCGCGGGTCACCCGGGTCGGCGCCACCCTGCGCCGCTACTCGCTCGACGAACTGCCGCAGCTGATCAACGTGCTGACGGGCCGTATGTCGCTGATCGGGCCACGCCCGCCACTGCCCGAGGAGGTCGCCGGCTACAGCCACGAGGTGCGCCGCCGGCTCCTCGTGAAGCCGGGCCTGACCGGTCTGTGGCAGGTCAGCGGCCGCTCCGACCTGCCGTGGGAGGAGGCCGTGCGCCTCGACCTGGCGTACGTGGACAACTGGTCGCTCGGCCTGGACACGGTGATCCTGCTGCGCACCGGCCCGGCCGTGCTGCGCGGGACGGGCGCCTACTGAGATGGCAAAGCACATCCACAAGAGGGGGAACACCTTGAACGACGCCGACCGACCCGACGAGCGGCTGGGAGTCGCCGTCATAGGCGCCGGCTACTGGGGTCCCAACCTCGTCCGCAACTTCCAGTCCAGCGACCGCTTCCGGCTGCGCTGGCTGTGCGACCTCGACGTCACGCGCGCCGAACGGGTCCTCGGCGGCTACTCCACCGTCCGGGCCACCGACGACTACGCGGCCGTGCTCGCCGACCCCGAGGTGCACGCGGTGGCCGTCGCCACCCCGGCCGGCACCCACCTGGACGTGGCGCTGGCCGCGCTGCGCGCCGGCAAGCACGTGCTCGTCGAGAAGCCGCTCGCCACCACCTACGCCGACGGCGCGCGGCTGGTCGCCGAGGCCGAGGAGCGCGGCCTGACCCTGATGTGCGACCACACCTACTGCTACACCCCGGCCGTGGCGAAGATCCGCGAGCTGGTGCACGAGGGCGCGCTCGGCGACATCCACTACGTGGACTCGGTGCGGATCAACCTGGGCCTGGTGCAGAAGGACATCGACGTGCTGTGGGACCTCGCCCCGCACGACCTGTCCATCCTCGACTTCATCCTGCCGGAGCACGTCGAGCCGGTGGCGGTCGCCGCGCACGGCGCGGACCCGATCGGCGCGGGCCAGGACTGCATCACGTACCTGACGCTCCAGCTGAGCACGGGTGCCATCGCGCACGTGCACGTCAACTGGCTGTCCCCGACCAAGGTCCGCACCACCATGGTCGGCGGCGCCAAGCGCACCCTGGTCTGGGACGACCTCAACCCGGCGCAGCGGATCGCGGTGTTCGACCGCGGGGTGGACCTGGCGACGCCGCAGGACCTGGGCGCGGACGAGCGCCGGGCGGCCCTCATCTCGTACCGCAGCGGCGACATGGTCGCGCCGGCGATCGGCGAGAAGGAGGCGCTGCGCAGCATGGTCGACGAGTTCGCGGCGTCGATCGCCGAGGGGCGGGCGCCGCTGACCGACGGGCGGGCGGGCCTGCGGGTCCTGGACATCCTGGAGGCGGCCTCGCGGAGCCTGGAGTTCCGTGGCGCGGTCGTCGGCCTGCGGACCGGTGCCGAGCGGTCCCTCAAGAACATGAACGAAGCGGCGGGAGAGCGGCGTTGAGCGACTTTCGGGGCAAGCGGATCCTGGTCACCGGCGGGGCCGGCACCATCGGGTCCCATGTGACGGACCTGCTGGTCGAGGGTGGTGCGGACGAGGTCGTCGTGCTCGACAACCTGGTGCGCGGCCGCCGGGCCAATCTGGCGCGGGCGACGGGGTCCGGGCGGGTCCGGCTCGTCGAGGGCGACATCCGGGACGCCGCGACCGTGCGCAGGGTGACCGAGGGCGCGGACCTGGTCTTCCATCTGGCGGCGATCCGCATCACCCAGTGCGCGGAGGAGCCGCGGCTCGCCAACGAGGTGATGGTGGACGGCACGTTCAACGTCCTGGAGGCCGCGGCGGCGGCCGGGGTGGGCAAGGTGATCGCCTCGTCCTCGGCCTCGGTGTACGGCCTGGCCGAGTCCTTCCCGACGGACGAGCGCCACCACCCGTACAACAACGACACGTTCTACGGCGCGGCCAAGGCGTTCAACGAGGGGATGCTGCGCAGCTTCCACGCCATGTACGGCCTGGACTACGTGGCGCTGCGCTACTTCAACGTGTACGGGCCGCGGATGGACATCCACGGGCTCTACACCGAGGTGCTGATCCGCTGGATGGAGCGGATCGAGGCGGGCGAGCCGCCGCTGATCCTCGGGGACGGCACGCAGACGATGGACTTCGTGGACGTCCGGGACATCGCCAGGGCCAACATCCTGGCGGCCCGCGCGGACGTGACGGACGAGGTGTTCAACGTGGCGAGCGCCACCGAGACCTCGCTGCGCGAACTCGCCGACGCGCTGCTCGACGTCATGGGCTCCGACCTGGAGCCGGTGCACGGCCCGGCCCGTGCGGTCAACGGGGTCACCCGGCGGCTGGCGGACACCACGCGGGCGGAGGAGCGGCTCGGTTTCAAGGCGGAGATCGATCTGCGGACGGGTCTGCGGGACCTGGTCGACTGGTGGCGGGCCGAGAAGGGCGCGACCGCGACGGACGCCGAGCAGGCCGCCGCGCAGGCCGCCGCGGAACCGGTGCGGATCCCGGTGATGGTGCCGTGGCTGGGCGAGGAGGAGGCGACGGCCGCCGCCGACGCCGTACGGTCCGGCTGGGTGGCCCAGGGGCCGCGGGTCGCGGCCTTCGAGGAGGCGTTCGCGGCGCGGGTCGGCGCCGCGCACGGCGTGGCCGTCAGCTCCTGCACCACCGCCCTGCACCTGACGCTCGTCGCGCTGGGCCTGGGTCCGGGCGACGAGGTGGTCGTCCCGTCGCTGTCGTTCATCGCCACCGCCAACGCCGTAAGGTACGTGGGCGCCGAACCGGTCTTCGCGGACGTCGACCTCGCCACCGGCAACCTGACGGCGGCCACCGTGGAGGCGGTGCGCACCGAGCGCACCAGGGCGGTGCTCGTCGTCCACCAGGCCGGCGTGCCGGCGGACGTCGCCGCGCTGCGGGCGGCCTGCGACGGCTGGGGCCTGCCGCTGGTGGAGGACGCGGCCTGCGCGATCGGCTCGACCGTCGACGGCGGGCCCGTCGGGCGGGGCGCGCTGCTCGCCGCCTGGTCGTTCCATCCGCGCAAGCTGCTCACCACCGGCGAGGGCGGCATGATCACCACCGACGACGCCGAGTGGGCGGCGCGGCTGCGCCGGCTGCGCGAGCACGGCATGAACGTGTCGGCGGCCGACCGGCACGCGAGCGGCAAGCCGGTCCTGGAGAGCTATCTGGAGACCGGGTTCAACTACCGGATGACCGACATCCAGGCCGCGGTCGGCCTCGCCCAGCTGGACCGGCTCGACGCGCTGGTGGCACGGCGCCGGGAACTCGCGGCGCGTTACGCGGAGTTGCTGGCGGACGTACCCGGTCTCCGGCCGGTGCGCGACCCGGCGCACGGCGAGGGCAACTTCCAGTCGTACTGGGTGCTGCTCGACGGGGACTTCCCGGTGGGCCGCGACGAGCTGCTCGCGCTGCTCGCCGAGGCCGGGGTCTCGGCCCGCCGCGGCATCATGGCGAGCCATCTCGAACCGGCCTACGAAGGCCACCCGGCGGCTCCGCTGCCGGTGACCGAGCGGATCAGCCGCGACTCGCTGATCCTGCCGCTGTTCCACACGATGACCGAGGAGCAGCAGGACCGCGTGGTCGCCGTCCTGCGGGAAGCGGCGGCGGGTCGGTGACCGCGCGGCTCGTGATCATCGGTGCGGGCGGCTTCGCGCGGGAGACCGCGCAGGCCGCCCGCGCCGCCGGCCTGCCGCTGGCGGGCCATCTGGACGACGACCCGGCACTGCAGGGCTGCACGGTCGACGGCGTGCCCGTGCTCGGCGGCACCGAGCGGATCCGCAAGCTGAAGGACGCGTCGTTCGTGGTGTGCGTGGGCAGTCCGCGCGACTACGCCTCCCGGGCCCGGGTGGTGCGGCGCCTCGGCCTGCCCGAGCACCGCTACACCACGGTGGTGCATCCGACCGCCGTGGTGTCGGCGAGCTCGGTGATCGGCCCCGGCACGGTGCTGCTCGCCCACACCGTGCTCACCGCGGCCGTGCGGGTCGGCCGGCACGTCGCGGTGATGCCGCAGACCGTCCTCACCCACGACGACGAGGTCGGCGACTTCGCCACCCTCGCCTCGGGCGTACGGCTCGGCGGCACCGTCCGGGTCGGCCGCGGCGCCTATCTCGGCGCCGGCGCGCTGGTCCGCGAAGGCACGGCGATCGGCCCCTGGTCGCTCGTCGGCATGGGCTCGGTGGTCCTCGGCGACGTGCCGCCCGGCGAGGTGTGGGCCGGGTCCCCGGCCCGCCGGCTGCGCACCGCCGCGCCCACCGCCCTCGATCAGCTCGAACAGGACACCACCACCCAGGGGGACCGGCTGGTCCCGGTACGAGGAGCGAAGGCCTGATGAACCACATTCCCCTGGTCGACCTGAAGGCGGCCCACGCCGAGGTCGACGCGGAGATACGCGCCGGCTTCGACCGGGTCCTCGCGAACACCGCCTTCATCGGCGGGGAGGAGGTCGCCGCCTTCGAGCGCGAGTACGCGGAGTTCGGCGGCGTCGCCCACGTGGTCGGGGTCGCCAACGGCACCGACGCCCTGGAGCTGGCGCTGCGGGCGAGCGGGGTCGGCGCGGGCGACGAGGTGGTGCTGCCCGCGAACACCTTCATCGCGACCGCCGGGGCCGTGCACCGCACCGGTGCCCGCCCGGTCCTGGTCGACTGCGAGCCCGACACTCTGCTGATCGATCCCTCGGCCGCTGTGGCCGCGGTCGGCGGGAACACCCGGGCCGTGGTGCCGGTCCACCTGTACGGGCAGTGCGCCGACGTCGCCGCCCTTACGGCCGCGCTGCCCGGGCACGTACGGATCGTGGAGGACGCCGCCCAGAGCCAGGGCGCGAGCCGGCACGGCCGTACGCCCGGCAGCGCCGGCATCGCCGCCACCAGCTTCTACCCGGGCAAGAACCTGGGCGCCTACGGCGACGCGGGCGCGGTCCTCACCGACGACGCGGAGGCCGCCGCGCTGGTGCGGGCGGTCGCCAACCACGGCGGGGTGGCCAAGTACCGGCACGACGTGCCCGGGTTCAACAGCCGGCTCGACGGCCTCCAGGCCGTCGTGCTGCGGGCGAAGCTGCGCCGTCTCGCCGCCGGGAACGAGGCCCGGCGGCAGGCGGCGGCCCGCTACGACGAGCTGCTCGCGCCGCTCGCCGACACCGGCCGCGTGGTCCGCCCCACGACGGCCGACGGCAACACCCCGGTGTGGCACCTGTACGTGGTGCGCGTCCCGGGCGCGGACCGCGACGCGGTGGTCGGCAAGCTGAACGCGAGCGGCATCGGGGCCGGGGTGCACTATCCGGACCCGGTCCACCTGACGCCCGCCTACCGCGAACTCGGTTACGGGCGCGGGGACTTCCCGCACGCCGAGCGCGCGGCCGCCGAGATCCTGTCGCTGCCGCTGTTTCCCCAGATCACCCACGACCAGCAGCGCCAGGTCGTGGCCGCGTTGGTGAACGCCCTCGGCTGAGGGCCCCCACCCCGGCCCACTCGTGAGAGCGCTGGGCCGGGACCTCTGTACTGCCCGTGAAAGGTACAGCCATGCAAAACCCGTATCGCCGTGTCAGAGGCGCCGTGTTCGCCCTTGCCGCGGCGCTGACCGCGATATTCCTGCCACCGGCCGGCGAGGCGAGCGCCCTCACCGATCCGTGCGGCGCGGGCAGCAACCCGATCGTGTGCGAGAACTCCAAGCCGGGCACGCCCATGTCCGACTGGTTCTCCGGGAACAACTACGGCGACATCGCCGGGTTCGCGACGAAGATGAGCGTGCAGCCCGGCGAGACGATCCAGTTCAAGGTCCAGTCCCCCGCCGCGTACCACGTCCGGATCTTCCGGCTCGGCTGGTACGGCGGCGACGGCGCCCGGCAGGTCTCCACGGACGCGCAGGCCGCCCAGATCTACCCGGCCAACTACCTCACCAAGCGGCTCGACTGCCTGAAGGACTCCGGCACCGGTCTGCTCGACTGCGGCAACTGGCCGGCCACGGCGTCCTGGAGCGTGCCGAGCGACGCCGTCTCGGGCCTCTACATCGCCAACTTCGACCAGGACGACGGCAACGGCGTCATGCCGTACCCCTTCGTCGTGCGCAACGACTCCAGCACGTCCGACATCCTCGTGCAGACCTCGGACCAGACCTGGCAGGCGTACAACAAGTGGGGCGGCGCCAACCTCTACGACGGCAACGGACCGGCGCCCGACGGGCGGGCGTACAAGGTCAGTTACAACCGTCCGATGGACATCAGCGGCGACAACGGCGTCTACGGCTCCGAGTTCGAGATGATCGCCTGGCTGGAGCGCAACGGCTACGACCTGAGCTACGCCTCCGGCGTCGACGTCGCCACCCGGGGCGCCACCATCCTGCCGAAGCACAAGATGTACATGTCGCAGGGGCACGACGAGTACTGGACGGGCGAGCAGTTCACCAACGTGCTCAACGCCCGCAAGGGCGGCCAGCACCAGACGTACTTCGCGGGCAACGAGGTCTTCTGGAAGACCCGGCTCGAACCGAGCCTGGACCTCGGCCACACCGCCGACCGCACCCTGGTCTGCTACAAGGAGACCAAGCTGAAGTTCCCGACGCCGAACGGCGTCCCGGACCCCAGCGACCAGTGGACCGGCACCTTCATGGACCCGGACAGCACCAAGGCCGGCGCTCCCTACCGGCCGGAGAACATCCTCACCGGCTCGATGTTCCAGGTGAACGGCTACCGCAGCGACGCCATCACCGTGCCGGCGGCGTACGGGAAGATGCGGCTGTGGCGCAACACCTCGGTCGCGGGCCTGACCGGCGGCCAGGTCGCCACCTTCCCCAAGGGCACCCTCGGCTACGAGTGGGACGCCGACATCGAGAACGCCACCCGGCCGGCCGGCCAGATCCGGATGTCGTCGACGTCGGTCGACGTCCAGGACGGCAAGTACCTGCAGGACTGGGGCAACAACTACGGCAACGGCACCGCCACGCACAGCCTGGTCGCCTTCCGCGACCCGACCTCGAAGGCGCTGGTCTTCGGCACCGGCACCGTGCAGTGGTCCTGGGGTCTCACGAACGTGCCGACGGCCGACCCGGGCGGCGCCGTGGTCACCGAGGACAAGCGGATGCAGCAGGCGACCGTGAACATCCTCGCCGACATGGGCCTGCAGCCGAAGACCCTGCAGACGGGCCTGGTCCCGGCCACCGCGTCGACCGACACCACGGGCCCCGCCGTCACCGTCACCAGCCCGGCGCCGAACAGCTCCGTCCCGGCGCTGCAGCAGGTCACCGTCTCCGGCACCGCCTCCGACGCGGGCGGCGGCGTGGTCGCCCGGGTGGAGGTGTCCACGGACGGCGGCACCACCTGGCACGCCGCCGACGGCACCACCTCCTGGAGCTACACCTGGACCCCGATGGCCCAGGGCCCGGTCACGCTGAAGGTCCGCGCCGTCGACGACAGCGTGAACATCGGCGCGGAGACCTCCGTACCGCTCACCGTCGACGCGCAGAAGTGCCCGTGCACGGTGTGGCCGGCCTCGGCGACGCCGGGCCAGCCGAACGGCGGCGACGGCAGCTCCGTCGAGCTCGGCGTGAAGGTCCGCAGCTCCGTGCCCGGCACGATCACCGGCGTCCGCTTCTACAAGTCGAGCGTCAACACCGGCACCCACAAGGGCAGTCTGTGGTCGTCCTCCGGCCAACTGCTCGCCACCGGCACCTTCAGCGGCGAGACCGCGTCCGGCTGGCAGCAGCTGAAGTTCGCCAGCCCCGTGCCGGTGAAGGCCAACACCACCTACGTCGCCTCGTACTTCGCGCCGAACGGCGGCTACGCCTACGACGCGGACTACTTCGCCGCCAAGGACGCGGGCCTCGCCCCGCTCACCGCGCTCAAGTCGGGTACGGACGGCGGCAACGGCGTCTACAAGTACGGGTCCACCAGCGGCTTCCCGTCGCAGGCGTCGAGCGGCGCCAACTACTGGGTGGACGCCATCCTGGAGACCGGCTCGGCCAGCACCGCACCGCCGACCGTGACCGCCCGCACGCCCGCCGCGGGCGCCACGGGCGTCTCGCCCACCGCGCCGCTGTCGGCGACCTTCAGCGAGAGCCTGGACGGCGACAGCCTGGTGTTCACGGTGAAGGACCCGAACGGCACCGCCGTCCCGGGCCGGGCCACCCTGAGCAGCGACGGCAAGACCGCCGCGTTCACGCTCTCCTCGCAGCTCGCGCTCGGCACCACGTACACGGCGTCCGTGCAGGCCGCCGACCTGTGGGGCAACGCGATGGCGGCGCCGGTGACCTGGACCTTCACCACCGGCACCACCCCGCCGCCGGCGAACTGCCCGTGCACCCTGTGGAGCGCCGACGCGGTGCCCGCCCGGGCCTCGGAGACCAGTGACGCCAACTCCCTGGAGGTCGGCACCCGGTTCGAGTCGGCCCTGGCCGGCAAGGTCACCGGAGTCACCTTCTACAAGGGCGCGGGCAACACCGGCACCCACACCGGCAGCCTGTGGACCGACAGCGGCACGCTGCTCGCCACCGGCACCTTCACCGGCGAGACGGCCTCCGGCTGGCAGAAGCTCACCTTCGCCACCCCGGTCAGCATCACCGCCGGCACCCGCTACGTGGTGTCGTACCACGCGCCCAACGGCAACTACGCCTCGGACGGCGGGTACTTCGGCAGCGCCCACCTCGAATACCCGCTGACGGCGCCCGCCGACGCCTCGGGAAGCGCCAACGGCGTCTACCGGTACGGCACCGCGAGCGCCTTCCCGACCAGTTCCTACAACTCGACCAACTACTGGGTCGGCCCGGTCTTCACGACCGGCTGACCCCCTTCAGGAAACACGGGGAACGCACCACATGAGTTCAGTAAGCGTCGTCATCCCCTGCTACAAGTACGGCCACTTCCTGGCCGACTGCGTACGCAGCGTGCTCGACGAACAGCCCGGCCTCGACGTGCGGGTGCTGATCATCGATGACGCGTCCCCCGACGACTCGGCGGAGGTGGCCAGGAAGCTGGCCGCCTCCGACCCGAGGATCGAGGTGCGGGTCCACGAGACCAACAAGGGCCACATCGCCACCTACAACGAGGGCCTGCTCGAATGGGCCGACGGCGACTACGTCGTCCTGCTCTCCGCCGACGACCGGCTCGTCCCGGGCGCGCTCGTGCGGGCCGCGGCGCTGCTCGACGCCCACCCGGACGCGGGCTTCTGCTACGGCAGGCCGCTGCGCTTCCGGCACGGCGGGCCGCTGCCGGCGGCCCGCACGCACAGCACCGGATCCGTCGTCTACCCGGGCCACTGGTGGCTGGAGCGCCGCTTCCGCGAGGGCACCGGATGCATCACCTCGCCCGAGGTGATGGTGCGCACCAGCCTGCAGCGGAAGGTCGGCGGCTACGACCCGGAGCTGCCCCACGCCGGCGACATCGAGATGTGGATGCGGCTCGCCGCCCACGCCGACGTCGGCTACGTCCAGGGCGCCGACCAGGCGTACTACCGGGTCCACGGCGACAACATGTCGACCACCGACTTCGGCGGCCAGCTCGACGACATCCGCCAGCGCAGGGCCGCCTTCACCGCCGTCCTCGACAAGTGCGCCGACCTGCTCCCGCAGGCCGACCGGCTCGCCGCCCTCGTCGACACCCGGCTCGCCCGCCAGGCCCTCAGGCGTGCCTACCGGGCGTACGACCGGGGCCGCACCGGCGTGGTGCCGGTGGACGAGCTGGTGGCCTTCGCCCGCGAGTGCAGCCCGGACGCCGAGACGCTGCCGGAGTACCGCGCGCTGCGGCTGCGCCGCCGGATCGGCGCGCGGACCATGCCGTACCTCCAGCCGCTGATCCTGTCGGCGGTGGTGGAGCGGGGCCGCGAGTGGCTGTGGTGGCGGTCGTGGAAGCGCCGCGGCATCTAGGAGACACCACCCCCTCGTATTCACCCCATCGACAGAAAGGCACGTCAGTGAACTACCGGGTCCAGCCCACCGCCCAGGTCGACGAGAAGGCCGTCGTCGGCGCCGGCAGCAGCGTGTGGGAGCTCGCCCAGATCCGCGAGGACGCCCGCCTCGGCGAGAACTGCGTGGTGGGGCGGGGCGCGTACGTCGGTCCCGGCGTGACCATCGGCGACAACTGCAAGCTGCAGAACCACGCCCTGGTGTACGAGCCCGCGGTCCTCGGCGACGGCGTGTTCGTCGGCCCGTCCGTGGTCCTCACCAACGACCACAACCCGCGGGCCGTTGACCCGGACGGGAAGCTGAAGCGGGGCGGCGACTGGGAGCCGGTCGCCGTCGTGATCGGCGACGGGGCCGCCGTGGGCGCCCGCTCGGTGTGCGTCGCGCCGGTCACCATCGGGCGCTGGGCGCTGGTCGCGGCCGGTTCCGTGGTGACCTCCGACGTGCCCGATTTCGCCCTGGTGATGGGCGTTCCGGCCCGGCAGACCGGCTGGGTCGGCAGGGCGGGCGTGCGGCTCACCGCGCACCCGGAGCGGCCCGGGGTGTGGGAGTGCCCGGAGACGGGCGCGCTGTACGAGGAGCGGGACGGCCGGCTCACGGAGCACGGTGCGGCGCACTGACCCGCCGCCCGGCCGCCCGCGATGTCAGTCCCCGTGCTGCCTCCGGCGCCGCCGCGCCGTCGCGTACCGCTCGGTCCACAGCGCCGTCATCACGCCCGCGAGGGTGCCGAGCGCGCCCACCCCGGCGACCGCCCGGGTCCGGTTGGGCGGCAGCGCGACGGTGCCGGGGCGGTTCACCAGGTCGACGGTGAGCAGGGTCGAGTCCGGCACGTGCTGCTGCGTCTGGAGGGCGGTCAGATGCCGGCTGTAGACCCCGATGATCGCCTGGACGACCCGGTCGGCCTCCTCGGGCGCGGACTGCTCGGCCTCCACCTGGAGGGTGGGGATCGAGTAGTACGGGGTGGCGCTGGTGCCGCTGTTGCGGGGGGTGAGCCGGTAGGTGCCGTGCACCCCGGCCTCCCGCAACTCGTCCCGCCCGGCGGGCGACTGCAGCTGCTGGACCACCGCGAAGGACACCATGGCCAGCGAGGGCTGGAGGTTGGTCAGCTGGTTGGGCTGACTGTCGGTGCGCGGCGGCTTCACCACGAGCACCGCGGAGCTCTGGTAGCGCGGCGCGGGCCGCAGCGCCGGGTAGCAGCCGGCCCCGGTGAGGAGCGCGGCGAGCAGCAGGACGTACCAGCGGCGCAGCAGCACGCGGGCGAGTCCCTCGGGAGTGAGCACGTCTTTGTCCGTGTTTTCCGGCAGCGGTTCCATCAGGACCGATACTGGCAGCACCGAGGGGAACCGGGGGAGGGTTCGTGAGCATCGCCGAGATCTTCCGCGTCCTGCGCGGGCGTTGGTACGTCATGGTGCCGCTGACCCTGCTCAGTCTGGTCGCGGGCGGCTACCTCTACTCGACCGTCCCCGTGACGTACGAGTCGCAGAGCCAGCTGGCGCTGCTGAACTCGACGAAGGTCGCCAAGCCGGCGCCCAGCTACGGCAATCCGCTCGCCTATGTGAGCGGTTCGCTGATCAGCACGGCCGACGTGCTGATCCGGGCGCTGCAGTCGCCCGAGACGGCGCAGGTTTTAGTCACCAGGGGCATCACCGACGAGTACGCGGTCGACTTCGCCGCCCAGGCCGAGGGGCCGCTGCTCACGGTCACCGTCAAGGGCGAGGACCGGGCCAAGGTCCTGGACGAGACCCGGCAGATCACCGACTACGCGGCCGAGCAGCTGCAGTTCCTGCAGCGGGAGGCGAAGGTCCCGGACGGCTACTACGTGCAGTCGGCGCGGATCGTACCGCCGCAGCGGCCGGTGTCGGAGCCGAAGTCGCGCTACCAGAAGACGGCCGCGGTGGTGGTCTTCGGTCTCACGGGCGCGTTCCTGACGTCGTTCGTGGTGGAGACGTGGGCGGCGGCCCGGCGGCGTACGAAGGGGCTGCCGCAGCCCGCTCCCCCGGCGCCCCGGCCGGGCGCGGGCCGGATCCGCAGGCTGCTCACCCGGCCGCTCGACGCGACCGCGGTCCTCACCGGCTATCTGGCGCTCGCGCTCTTCCTGCCGTCGAACCTGGCGCTGCCCGCGCTCGGCGGCGCGGGCACCCCGGCGAACGTGTTCGCGCTGCTCGGCCTGTTCTGGTACCTGGCGACCTGGTGCAGCGGGCGGCTCGCGCCGGCGCCCGGGACCCGCACCATGCGGACGGTGATGTTCGTGGTCGCCGTCACGGTGCTCCTCTCCTACGTCGCCAACCAGGACCGGATCAGCTCGCAGAAGGAGATCCTGGCGGCCGACCGGGGTCTGATCGTGCTCCTGGTGTGGGTGGCCCTGGTGGTGCTGACCACGGCCGGCATCCAGGACCGGGACCGGCTGGACGTGCTGCTGCGCCGGCTGGTCGTGATGGGTTCGATCGTGGCCGCGCTCGGCCTGTACGACTTCTTCACCGGCACCAACATCGCCGACTCGCTGCGCATCCCGGGCCTCAGCTCCAGCACGGCGAGCGTCAACGTGATGGACCGCGGCTCCTTCACCCGGCCGCGCTCGCTGACCGCGCATCCGCTGGAGTTCAGCGGCATGCTGGCGATCCTGCTGCCGTTCGCGGTCTGGCACGCCTTCGACCCGGCGCGCCGGCACCTGGGGAACTTCAAGCGCTGGGCGCCGGTGGTGCTGCTCGGCGGCGGGCTGCCGCTGACGGTGTCGCGGACCTCGATCATCGGCATCGCGATCGTGGCCCTGGTGATGGTGCCGCGCTGGAAGCCGGAGCGGCGCTGGACGACGATCGGCATCCTGTTCGGCTCGGTGGCGGTGTTCAAGGTGCTGGTGCCGGGGCTGATCGGCACGATCACCGGTCTGTTCTCGGGCAGTCTGAACAACGCCGACAGCAGCACGCAGGCCCGCACCATCAAGTACCCGAAGATCTACGAGTACTTCCTGCAGGACCCGGTCCTCGGGCGGGGCTTCGGCACCTTCACGCCGGAGCGGTACTTCTTCACCGACAACCAGTACCTGCTCACGCTCGCCGAGCTGGGCGCCCTCGGGGTGGCGTGCCTGCTGCTGCTCGGGCTGACCGGCGTGCACCAGGGCGGGTCGATCCGGCGGCTCGCCCGGACCGAGTCGGACCGCGAGCTCGGCCAGGCGTTCTTCGCCTCGGCGATGGTGGCCCTGGTGATCGGCGCGACCTTCGACACGCTCAGCTTCCCCATGTTCGCGGGGGTGTTCTTCCTGCTGCTCGGCGCGGGCGGCAGCTGTCTCGGCTTCGTACGGCGGGAGGCGGCCGCTGAGCATCCGCCGCTGCCCGTGCCGCCGGCCCGTACCCCCGACTCGCCTCGTCTCGCGGAGATCTGATGACCGATCAGCACAGCAGCGACGTCACCGGCGGCCCGGTCGCCGTCGTCGTCGTCACCTGGAACAGCGCGGAGGTGCTGCCCGGCTTCCTCGACTCGCTCCCGGCGGGCATGGCGGGTCTGGACTGGCGGCTCGTCGTCGCCGACAACGACTCCGCGGACGACACGGTCGCCGTGGTGCGCAAGCACGCGCCCGAGGCCACGGTCGTGGAGACCGGTCGCAACGGCGGCTACGCCTTCGGCGTGAACGCGGCCCTGCGCGCCGCCGGCGCCTGGCCGGAGGGCTACCGCGCGGTGCTGATCTGCAACCCGGACATCCGCATGGCCGAGGGCTGTGCCGCGACGCTGGTGGCGGCGCTCGGCAGCCCGCTGTCCGACGGCACCCGCGTCGGGATCTCCGTGCCGCTGCTTTACGAGGAGGACGGCGGGCTCGTCCACTCGCTGCGCCGGGAGTCCAGCCTGACGCGGGCGCTCGGCGAGGCGGTCGTCGGCAACACCCGGGCCGGCCGCTTCCCGCGCTGGAGCGAGCTGGTCACCACGCCTGCCGCGTACGCGGGACGGACGACGGCGGACTGGGCGACCGGGGCGCTGATGGCGCTGTCCCGGGAGTGCGTGGCGGAGTGCGGGCCGTGGGACGAGTCGTTCTTCCTGTACTCGGAGGAGACCGAGTACTGCCTGCGGGCCCGGGACCTCGGCCATCGCACGCGCCTGGAGCCCGGGGCCCGCGCCACGCACCTGGGCGGCGACTCACGGGTCTCGCCGCGCCTGTGGTCGCTCCTGGTGACCAACCGGGTCCGGCTCTACCGGCGCCGCCACGGCCTGGCGGCGACGGCGGCCTTCCGTGGCGCGGTGCTGCTGCGGGAGGCGTCCCGGGCGGCGCTGAGCCGCCCGCCGGCGCGGGCGGCCGTGGGCGCGTTGCTCCGTCGGCCTCAGTCGCCCCACGAGGTGTAGAAGCTGCCGGGGTTCACCAGATAGCGCACGGTGGGCCGGGCGAGGTGGGCGACCCGGTGGGTGCGGGCGTAGCGGCGGATCAGCTCCCAGTCCTCCCGGGGCAGCACCGCCGGGGTCCGCCGCAGCCGGCTGAAGTGCAGGGCCGGGGTGCGGCGGGCGACGAAGGCGTTGGTGTCGAGGAACGCCTGGTGTGCGGCCCGGCGCCGGTCGAAGGGCACCGACAGGACGTCCATGTCGGTGCCGTCGGGCCGGACCCGCCGCAGCGCGGTGTAGACGGCGTCGGGGCCGCCGGGCGCCTCCAGGGCGGCCAGGGCCTCCTTGAGGTGGTCGGGCTCCCACAGGTTGTCGTCGTCGAGGAAGGCGACGTACGCCGACGAGGTGAGGCGGACGCCGACGTTGCGCACGACGCCCGCCACCCCGGTGTTGCGGGCCAGCGAGACGGCGAAGAGCCGTGGGTCGTCCGGGAGTTCGGGCAGACCGGCGCCGTCGTCGACGACCAGGACGACCTGGTCGCGTACGGACTGCTCCAGGGCCGAGCGGACGGCCCGCAGGAGCGCCTCCGGGCGCCGGTGGGTGGCGATGACGGTGGCGACCTTCGCCGCGGGCGGGCGGCCGAGGACCTTCGCGAGCCGCGCGGTCTCGGCGTCCTCGAAGCGGCGCAGCCGCCAGGCCGTCGGCGCGAGCAGCACCTTGTTGCGCAGCTCGTGGAGGACCAGCCAGCCGAAGCGCAGCTTGAGGAGTTCCCAGGGGGCCCGGAGGAGCCGGCGCATCAGAGGCGGTTGCGGACGGCCGTCAGGGACTTGGTGAGCCCGGCGACGCGCTCGCTGATGATCACGGACCGGGGGAAGAGGTAGCGCATCTCGGCGCGGGTCAGCAGCTCGATGTTGATGACCGCGTCCATGCCCTCCTCGGGCGTGGAGGGCTTGCTGTGGGTGAGCGGCCAGTGCCGGACGAGCTTGGCCTGGGCGGCGAGCGGCAGGAACTGGAAGCCGGGGGCGAGGAAGTGCGGCTCGACGGGGAAGTAGCGGTAGGGGGTCTGCACCCAGTGCAGCGGGGCCAGTTGCTCGATGGCGCTGACGAAGCGGCGGCGCTGGCTGGGGCCGCCCACGTGCTCGATGGTGGAGTTGGAGACGACCAGGTCGAACTCGCCGAGCTTGGCGGGGATCTCCGGGTCGGTGACGTCGGCGACCTCGGCGGTGATCCACTCGGGCAGCTCGGCCGGGTGCTCCTCCAGGTTCACCAGGTGCACGTGCCTGGGCCGGAGCGGCGAGCGCGTCCAGTTCGAGGCGGTGCCGCCGAGGTCCACCACCCGCATGTCCTCGATGCCGGGGAAGCAGGAGCGGAACCGCTCCCAGCGGGCCGCGCGGAATCGTTCGCCGAGGGAGTCGGGAGCGTCGACGAGACGATTGCGGAGGGCACGGAGGCCGGACATCGCATCAACCACCTGATGTTCGAAAAGCGTGAGGTGAGGTCGGCTCAACCGTAGCCGTCGCAGGGGGTGTTATCAGGTGATCTCAGGATTTGTCTCACGGTTGGGCGGGAACGACGGGCGTCCCGTCCGCCATCCGGTTGCCGCGCCACACGTTCCCCTTTCCCGCGGCGTTCCAGTAGGCGACGGTCCCGTACCTGCCGCCCGCCGGGTAGTACTGGGGCGAGAAGACGTTGTCGGTCACTTCGACGCCGGTCGAGTCCTTGCCGCCGGCGTAGAGGCTGTACGCCCCGCCCGCGAGCCAGTTGTCGTCGACGACGGTGTTGGTGACGGGCGCGCTGTCGGCGAAGAGGCCGACGGCGGCGGAGGCGCCCTGCTCCACCGGGACCGGGTTGAGCAGCGTGTTGTGCCGGATGATCAGCTTGCCCTGGCCGCCGCCGTTGCTGATGACGGCGTTGGTGTGCTGCCACTGGCCGTCCAGGTTGTGGTAGGCGGCGATGTCGTGGACGTAGTTGTCGTGCAGGTTGCCCTGGCCCATGGACAGGGCGTCGCCGAAGCCGGAGACGTCGCAGAACGCGACCTCGACCGAGCTGGTGCTCATGTTGGAGACGGCGTAGTCGGAGCCGCCGTTGTCGGGTCCCTTGCCGGGGACGGCGGTGATGGTGGTGTGCAGGACGCGCAGCCCGGAGAAGCCGGGCCGCAGGTTGATGCCCCACCAGTTGGTGGAGGTGATGCGGCTGTCGACGACGGTGACGTTGTTGGCGTAGATGTCGAGGGAGCCGGTGATGTCCCAGCCCTTGATGAGGGTGCCGTCGGTGCGGATGGAGGCGTTGCCGGTGGACTGCGGGGTGAGGGCCGCGATCCGCGGGCCGGTGGTGGAGGCGTCCGGGTAGCCGCAGGCGCGCGGGCTCGCGCAGCCCTTCGGCGCGCGCGGCTTGCCGTCCGTGCTGCCGCCGCCGGGGCCGGTGGGCGTGCCGCCGGCGCCGGGCGCGGTGATGGCGCGCGAGTCGCAGAGCGCCGCGCCGCCGAGGCAGAGCGCCTGCTGGCCGAGCCCCGTGAAGGTGAACAGGGAGAACAGCAGTACGGCGGCGAGCAGCGCCGCGCCGAGCAGCTTGCGGCGACGGGCGGGGCGGCGGCCGTCTCGGGCGCCGGATCGGTCCAGCGGGTCCAGGGGACTCACCTCATCGTTCGTGCGCCGGGGCGGCCGGCTGCTTCTGTGCCGGTACGGAGGGGACCGCGGCGGCCCCCTCCGGCGAGGCCTCGGGTCCCCGGCTCCGGCGGCGCCGGGCGAGTGCGCCGCGCACCAGTGTGCGGGCGGGCAGGGCGCAGAGCCCGTAACCCACGAGCCCGGCGACGCTCGTGGCGCACAGCGCGACGAGCCCCTCACCGAGCCGCTGCCGCAGCAGCACCAGGAGCGCGGCCATCACCAGGCCGCCGAGCACCGGCCGTACGCAGACCGTGGCGAGGGCGCGGGCCGCGATGCCGCCGCGCCGCAGGGCGACCAGGAAGGCGGGCGCGACGACCGCCACGGCGACCAGGACGTGCCCGGCGGCGACGGTCGCGATGCCGCCGGCGCGGGCGGCGAGGATCAGCACCGGGACCAGGGTGACCAGCCACAGGCCCTGGATGAGCAGCAGCGAGCGGCGGCGGCCGACGGCCACCAGGCAGTCGTACGTGAGCTCGGCGGCGATCCGGGCCAGGCCGAGGGCCATCAGCCAGGGCAGCGCCTCGGCGGCCGGCCGCCATCGCGCCCCGTACACCAGCTCGACCAGCGGGCCGGCGAGCGCGCCGAGCAGGACGCAGGCCGGGACGGTGGTGGTCATCAGGGCGCCGAGCGCGCGGGCGAAGCCGTCGGAGAGCGCCTTGGGGTCGTCGGCCAGGCGGGAGAAGCCCGCGAAGGAGACCCGGCGGGCGGTCTCGGAGATGACCCGGACGGGCCAGCCGGCCATGTTGAAGGCGAGCATGTAGTAGCCGAGGGCGACATGGCCGAGGACCGCGCCGACGATCATGGCGTCCGCGTTGACCACGGCGAGGGCCAGCAGGCTCGCTCCGGCGAGCGGCAGGCCGAACCGGAGCAGCGCCCGGGCCTGGCCCGCGTCCCAGCCGAAGCGGAGCATGCCGGGCGCGGCGATCGCGCAGCCGGCGAGGGCCACCACGTTTCCGGCGACGGCGCCGCAGGCGAAGCTCATGGCGCCCCAGCCCTGCAGGGCGAGGACCAGGGTCACGGAGGTGCTGACGACGAAGTTGAGCGCGTCGACGACCATCCGGCGGCCCTGCCGGAACTCCCGGGTGAGCACCCCGGCCGGGACCTGGGAGAGCCCGTCGAGGATCAGGCACAGGCACATCACGCGCAGCACGGCGGTGGCCTCGGGCGCGCCGAGGAGCGCGGCGACGCCCGGCGCGGCGGCGAACAGGGCCAGGTAGAGCAGGCCGCTGGAGAGGGCGCTGAGGCTGAGCACCGTGGGCGCGAAGCGGCGTACGTCGCCCTCCCAGCGGACCACGGCGAGCGTGACACCGAGTTCGTTGGCGGAGAGCAGCACCATCAGGACGGTCTGCGCGACGCCGTACACGCCCCAGGCGGCCGGGTCGAGGACGTAGCGGACGAGGGCGATGCCGGTGGCGAAGTTGCCGAGCCGCATCACCATCGTGTTGACGAGGCTCCAGCGGGTGGCGGAGCGGACCTTGGTCCCCAGGGACGCCTGGTCGGGGGCGTCGGATTCCACGTGGAGGACTCCTCGTCACTTCACCCAGGACGGGGGGCGCTTGGCCGGGCGGCGCTCGGCGGGGGGGTGCACGGGCAGCTGGACGGTGGGCTGGTCGCGGGGCTGGTCGACGGACGGCTCGACGGACGGCTCGGGCCCGGCGCCGAACGACTCCTCGACGAGATCGGACGCGGGCCGGGCCTCCGGGAGCGGCTGGGACCGGGGCTTCGTCCCGGGCTCCGTTTCGGCGGGCTGGCGGGTCTCCGGCTCCTGGCGGTGCCTGCGCGGCTTCGCGCCCCGGCGGCGGGCCTCCGCGAAGAAGGTCGCCACGAGGCTGAGGACGACGCCGAGGCCGGCGGCCATCACCAGGTACTGGATCTTGTTCTTGAGCTGGGGCTCGGGCGTTTGCGGCGGGACGATCGTGGTGATCCGGATCATGGAGTCCGCAGACACCTTCTGGTCCGCCTGGAGCTCCTTGAGGCGCCGGGCGGTGAACGCCATCAGCGTCTTGTTGCCCTTGAGGACGGCGGCCCTGTCCTCGCCGGTGACGGTGAGCCAGAGCAGCGGCCCCTGCGCGTTGTCGGCGATCTTCGCCTCGTACTTCAGGCTCATCCCCTCGGCCTTCAGATCCGCCTTCGACGCGTCGGAGTTGACGTTGCGGGCGAGGCTGTCGGCCATGCCGGTGAGCGAGGGCTCCATGCTGAGGAACGGATTGCCGTCGGCGGCCGCGCCCTTGCGGGAGTTGAGCATGGCGACGGTGCTCTGCGACTGGTACGAGACCGGCACGAACAGCCAGGCGCCCACGGTCAGGCCGGCCGTGAGCAGCAGCCCGGGCACCAGCACGTACCAGCGCCGGCGCATGACCCGGAAGATCTCTGCGAGGTCCATGGCTCCCCCTTGCGCGCCCCCGTGCGGAGCGGCTGCTCAACTGCCTTGCCGCAGATGAGGATAGGTGGGATCGCGAGCGGACGTGAGCCCTTCGCGATCACCACGTTCGGCGGTCTGCGGTGTTCTGCGGTGTCGGTGCGACCGGTGACTTCAGGGCGGCGACGGCCGGTGGGGCGGCCGTCGCCGATGACGTCAGCGGTGGTCGGTGGGACGGGGGCGGTGGTCGGTCGGACGGGGGCGGTCGGCCGCCGTGCCGCCGTCCAGGAGCACCCCGGCGATCCGCTCGCCGGCCCGGCCGTCCCAGAGTTCGGGGCGGCGGGGCGGCGGCGGGTCGTCCAGGAGCCGGACGGCGGTGGCGACGATGCGGGCGGGGTCGCGGCCGGCCAGGACGTTGGTGCCCTGCTCGACGGTGACGGGGCGCTCGGTGTTGTCCCGCAGCGTCACGCAGGGCACGCCGAGGGCGGTGGTCTCCTCCTGGACGCCGCCGGAGTCGGTGAGCACGATCCGGGCGTCGGCCTGGAGGGCGATGAAGTCCAGGTAGCCGGCGGGCGGCACGAGCCGGATGCCGCCGGGCACGCCGAGCGCGTGCAGCTTCTCGGCGGCCCGGGGGTGCACGGGCAGCACGAGCGGGCAGTGCCCGGCGACCTCGCCGAGGCCCTTGAGCAGGCCGGCGAGGATCTCCGGGTCGTCGACGTTGGCGGGCCGGTGGAGGGTGACGAGGCCGTACCCGCCGGCCTCGTAGCCGAGTCTGCCGAGGACGTCCGACTCCTTCGCCCGCTCCAGGTTGGCGAAGAGGGTGTCGATCATGACGTTGCCGACGAGGTGGACCTGGTCGTCGTGGTAGCCCTCGGCGCGCAGGTTGTCGACGGCGTCCTGCGAGGGGGCCAGCAGATAGTCGCTGAGCCGGTCGGTGGCGACCCGGTTGACCTCCTCGGGCATCGACCAGTCGCGGCTGCGCAGCCCGGCCTCGACATGGGCGAGCAGCGGGCCCGCCTTGGCGGTGACCAGGGCGCAGGCCAGCGTGGAGTTGACGTCGCCGACCACCACGACGGCGTCCGGCGCGAGTTCGTCGACGAGCGGCTCGAAGGCCGTCATCACCCGCCCGGTCTGGGCGGCGTGGCTTCCGGAGCCCACGCCGAGGAAGCGGTCGGGCGGGCGCAGTCCGAGGTCCTGGAAGAAGACGTCGTTCATGGCCGGGTCGTAGTGCTGACCGGTGTGGACGAGGAACACCTCGGCTCCCCGGGCCTCCAGGGCGTCCATCACCGGTTTGATCTTCATGTAGTTGGGCCGTGCGCCCGCGACGCAGATGATGCGCATACGGTTCAGAGCACCTCGATCCGGGGACCGCTCAGCCGGCGCCGGCAGTCGAGTACGTAGTCGGCGTGGGCCTCGACGAGCGCGTAGTCGAAGGCGTCGTGGTCGGTGACGAGCACCACCGCGTCGGCGGCGGCCAGTTCCTCCTCGGTGAGCTCGACGCGGACCAGCCGGGAGTCGACGTTGTGGCCTTCGACCACGTGCGGGTCGGCGGCCCGCACCTCCGCGCCCATGTCCAGGAGGAGCTGGGAGATGGGCAGGGCCGGCGACTCGCGGGCGTCGCCGGTGTTCTTCTTGTAGGCGAGGCCGAGGAGGAGGATGCGCGAGCCGTTGACGGCGCGCTTGCGGGTGTTGAAGGCGTTGACCAGGCGCCGGGTCACGTAGTCGGGCATGTGGTTGTTGATGTCGTTGGCGAGCTCGACGAAGCGGAAGGACTGGCCGAGTTCGCGCTGCACCCGCCAGGACAGGTAGGACGGGTCGATGGGCAGGCAGTGGCCGCCGACGCCGGGTCCGGGCGTGAAGCGCATGAAGCCGAAGGGCTTGCTGGAGGCGGCGTCGATGGCCTGCCACACGTCGATGTCGAGGTGACGGGCGAACATCGCTATCTCGTTGACGAGCGCGATGTTGACGTGCCGGAAGGTGTTCTCCAGGAGCTTCGCCAGCTCAGCCTCCTTGGGCGAGCCGACGGGCACGGTGGTGTCGACGAGCCCGTCGTAGAAGCCCTGGACGGCCTTGAGGGAGGCCGCGTCCACGCCGGAGACGATCTTCGGGGTCTGCTCGAAGCCCCAGACCGGGTTGCCTGGGTCGATCCGCTCGGGGCTGTAGCCGAGCCGGAAGTCGGCCCCGGCGACGAGTCCGGAGCCCTCTTCGAGGAGCGGGCCGAAGAGTTCCTGGGTGGTGCCCGGGTACGTGGTCGACTCCAGGATCACGGTCGCGCCGGGCCGCAGATAGCGGGCCAGCGAGCGGGCCGACTCCTCGATGTAGCGCAGGTCCGGGGTGCCCTCGTGCAGCGGGGTGGGCACCGTGACGACGGCGACGTCGAAGCCGCCGCAGTCCCGTACCGAGTCGGTGGCCCGGTAGGTGCCGGCGTCCAGGGCGGCGCGGATCCGCTCGGCGGACACGTCCTCGACGTACGACTCGCCCGCGGCGAGGCTCTTGACCCGCTCGGTGTCCACGTCGTAGCCGACCACCTCGTGGCCGACCTCGGCGGCCCGGATGGCCAGCGGAAGCCCGACGTAACCCTGTCCCACGACGACGACGCGCATCACGATTCCCCCCTGCTTGCGGTGCTGATCGACGGTGAGGCGGTAGGGCGGAGCAGCTCCCGTCCCGTCATGAGGGCGAAGGAGACGTTGGTGGTGAGGTAGCGGCGGCCGAGCCGGCGCGGTTCCTGCAGGGCGCGGTAGAGCCATTCGAGACCGAGCCGCTGCCAGCGCTCGGGGGCACGGCGGGTGACGCCGGCGAGGATGTCGAAGGAGCCGCCGACGCCGTGCACGAGCTTCACCTTGCTGCGCTCGCCGTAACCGGCGGTGAAGATCTCCTTCTTGGGCGAGGTCATCCCGAGGAACAGCATGTCGGCGCCGCTGGCGGCGATGGCGTCGGCGACGGCGGGCTGCTCGCTGTCGTCGAAGTAGCCGTTGCGGCTGCCGGCGACGCGCAGGCCGGGGAAGCGGACGGCGATCCGCCGGAGCATCTTCTCCAGGACGTCCTGCCGGGCGCCGAGGAGGTAGACGGAGTGTCCGGTGGTCTCGGCCTCGGCGAGCAGCCGCATGAACAGGTCGATTCCGGCGACGCGTTCGGGCAGCGGGCGGCGAAGGAGACGGGCGGCCCACACCACGGCCTGGCCGTCGGCGAGGACCAGGTCGCAGCCGGAGACGGCGCGGGCGAGGGCCGGGTCGCGGCGCATGTTGACGAGCTTGGCGGCGTTGACGACGCCGATCTCCAGGCGTTCGGCGGCCCGGACGGCGGCGAGGCAGCGGGCGACGGTCTGGTCCATGGTGAGGGCGTCGAGGGTGACGCCGAAAAGGTTCTGACGTGGCGTCATCTCGCGCTGGCCTCCGCCCCGTCGCGTCCGAGGGTGCCCAGCCAGGCGTGAAGCATCCAGCCGAACTCGTACGGGCGGCACTCGCGGTCCACGGCGACGGGCCGGAACACGGCGTCCAGCGGGCCGAGCCGCAGGCCGGGCACCAGGCGGGTGCTCACGCCGCGGGCGGCGCGCACGGCCTTCTTCGGGTCGCCGCGGTAGACCTTGCGCCAGGTGACGCCGAGGTCGTCGAGGATCAGCGGCGCGTGGCGGCCGGCGGCGGCGAGTTCGGGGACCTCGGTCATCCAGCGCAGGCCGCGGCGGACGGGCTCGGCGAAGTCGGTGCCGCCGGCCTCGGCGAGGTCGAGCAGCGCGGTGGGCGCCATGGCGTGCTGGTGGACGCTGTAGACGGGGTAGCCCTCGACGACGGTGCCCCGCCGGGCGTCGTAGTGCCACCACCACTGGCCGCCGTCGCCCTGGAGCGCGCAGATCCGGGTGGCGCAGGCGTCGGCGGCGGCGAGCGCCTCCGGGTCGTCGCCGCTCGCGTGGGCGCGGGCGAGGGCCTGCAGCGGGTACGTCTGGTCGGCGAAGCAGCCGATGTGCTCGCGGTACCAGGGGGTGAGGCCGGGACCGGTGGCGTGCGGGAAGAGCGGGCTGTCGCCGATCCGGGCGCGCAGCAGCCGGTTCCGGGCCGCGGCCAGCCGGTCCTCCACGTCGACGGTGGCGCGGGCGGCGGCGAGCGCGGAGAGCACCCAGGCGGCCTCCACCGTGTACTGCGAGCTCCCGGGCGGGTCCAGGGCGGCGACCCGGTCGAGCGCGTCGGACAGCTTGGGGTGGCCGGTCTCGGCGGCGGCCCAGGCGATGAGCGCGGCGTCGCCGAGGTTGCCCACTCCGGGCAGCCGCTCGACGAGCAGTCCGGTGAACTCCCCGGCGGTGCGCCCGCCGAGGACGGCGCGCTGCCGGTCCTCGGGCAGGAAACGGACACCGAGCGCGGTGATGGCGGAGTAGCGGACGCTGGTGCCGCGCTGCTCCAGCGTGGTGGTGCCGGGCCGGGCGGCGCGGGTGAAGACGAAGCCGGTCCCCTCCGGCGTCAGCATCCGCGGCAGGCCGCGCTCGGCCACGTCGAGCAGTCGGACGGCGAGGTCGTGAAGCGGCCGGTCCGCTTCCGCGAGCCGCGTCATCCGTGAACTGCGTGGCATGTCGGGTGTGTTGGCAGGACGATCGGACACACCCACCCCCCTCGGGTCGGTCCCGGACCAGAGCGGCTGGCCCGGATCGGCTGGCTGATCGGCGTGCGCGCAGGACGACATCGCGGCACGGCACCGGTGGTGCCGGGCCGCGCGAAAGGTCGGCGCGCCTAGCTGTTGACGAGACTGATGAGCATGACGAGAAGGGCAGTCGGCCTCGAAGCGTCGACGCCTCGGCCTCCTGCCGGTGAAACCCCCACGAACACCCCCTGCGCACAGCGCGAACGCCGTGCTCAACTCGCAGCGTACAACGGGAAGATAGGCGCACAACACGGTGACGAAGGCGCCTTTCGCGGAATTGGTGGCAAGCAGTCGCGAAGCCGCACCGATCGCGCCCTTCCGCCGGGGGCCGCCGGTTACAGTGGCCCCGCGCTCACCCGCTCGACGAGGCTGGAGTCCGAATCACGTGTATCTGGCCGACCGCTCCGCACCGCAGGGACCGCGGAGCCCACAGGAGACGTCGTCCACCGCGCCGGACCGCGAGGGCCGGGCGCGCGGCGCGCTCCGCGCCGTCTCCCCGACCGTCCTCGCGCTCGGCACGGTCAGCCTGATCACCGACGTGTCCAGCGAGATGGTCGGCGCGGTGCTGCCGCTGTACCTGGTGATGGGTCTCGGGCTCAGTCCGCTGGGCTTCGGCATGCTCGACGGCGTGCAGAACGGGGTGTCCGCCCTGGTGCAGCTCGCCGGCGGCCATCTCGCCGACCGGGTGCGGGGCCACAAGCTGGTGGCGGGGCTCGGGTACGGCGTGTCGGCCCTGGTGAAGCCGCTGCTCCTGGTCCACCACCTGGGCGCGATCGGTGCGGCCCTCGCCCTCGACCGTACGGGAAAGGGCCTGCGCACCGCCCCGCGCGACGCGCTCATCTCGCTGTCCGCGCCGCCGGAGCGGCAGGGCCGGGCGTTCGGCCTGCACCGGGCGATGGACACCACGGGCGCACTGCTCGGTCCGATGGCCGCGTTCCTCATCCTGGGCGTGGCGGCCGGCGGTTACGACGCGGTGTTCGCGGTCAGCGGGTGCGTGGCGGCGCTCGGGGTGCTCGTACTGCTGCTGTTCGTGCCGAGCGGCCGCAACGCGGCGGAGACGGCGCCGCCGGGGCAGCCGAAGGTGGATCTGCGGGCGGCCTTCGGCCTCCTGCGCACCCGCCGCCTCCGGGTGCTGTTCGGCTGCGCGGTGCTGCTGGGACTGACCACGGTCAGCGACGCGTTCCTCTACTTGCTGATGCAACGCCGCACCGGGCTCGACGAGCAGCTGTTCCCGCTGCTTCCGCTCGGCACCGCGACCGTGTTCCTGCTGCTGGCGCTGCCCGCCGGACGGCTCGCGGACCGGGTCGGGCGCCGCGCCGTGTTCCTCGCCGGGCACGCCGGGCTGCTCCTCGCGTACGGGCTGCTGCTGTGGGCGCCGGCCACGCCCGCGCTGCCGTACCTGGTGCTCGCCCTGCACGGCGCCTTCTACGCGGCGACCGACGGCGTGCTGCCCGCGGCGGTCGCCGCCGTGGTGCCGGAGCGGCTGCGGGCCAGCGGCATCGCGCTGGTCGGCACCGGTCAGGCGCTGGCCCGGTTCTGCTGTTCGCTGGCCTTCGGCGCCGCGTGGTCCACGTGGGGCGACGGCCCCGCGCTCGCCACGGCCGCGGCCGGCCTCGCCTGCTGCGCGGCGGTCGCCGGCGTGGCCCTGCGCCCTTCGGGAGATCCGCGATGACCCTCACCCCGCTGCGCCGTCTGCTCGTCCTCGCCGCCGGGGTGCTGCTCCTCGCGGGTCTGGGCGCCTGGTCCGTGCTCTCCGCGGCCGACCGGGCCGAGGAGGAGAACAAGCCCCGTCCGGGCGGACCGGCGTTCGCGGACGGGAAGGTCACCCTGGACGCGCCGGGCCGTCTGGTGTTCCGCAACACGGCCGCGGGGCCGCGGCGCGACCGGCTGGTCTCCGTCCCGGTGACCGGGCCCGCCGGCGCGGTCCGCACCGCCTCGGACGTCAGCTGTCTGCGCTTCCACTCGGCGGCCGGCACCGGCGTCTGCCTCCAGTCCACCACCGTCCTGGGCCGCCCGGCCTACCGCGCGCAGATCCTCGACGCGGGCCTGCGCACCGTGCGGTCGTACCCGCTCGCCGGCATCCCGAGCCGCGCCCGGGTGTCGCCCAGCGGACACCTGGCCGCCTGGACGGTGTTCGTGAAGGGCGAGTCGTACGGCTCGGCGTTCTTCTCGACCCGGACCGCGATCCTCGACACCCGCGGCTGGCGGCTCGTCCCCAACCTGGAGGAGTTCCGGGTCGTCCTGGACGGGCGCCCTTACCGAAACTCCGACGTGAACTTCTGGGGCGTCACCTTCGCCACCGACGACGACACCTTCTACGCGACGCTGAGCACCGGCGAGCAGACGTATCTGGTGCGCGGTTCGCTCACCGCCCGTACGGTCACCACGCTCGCCGAGAACGTGGAGTGCCCGTCGCTGTCCCCGGACGGCACCCGCGTCGCGTACAAGAAGCGCGTGCTCGGCAAGACCGCGCTGTGGCGCGAACACGTCCTCGACCTGCGGACGTTGAAGTCCACACCGCTCGCCGAGCGGCGCAGCGTGGACGACCAGGCGGTGTGGCTCGACGACCGCACCGTCGGCTACGCCCTGCCCGCCGAGAACCGCGCCGACACCGACGACACCTGGACCGTACCGGCAGACGGCACGGGCGCTCCGCGGGTCCTCTTCGAGGACGGCTCGGCCCCGCCGCGGCCGGTGGGCGGCGCGAAGTGAGGGTCACCGTCGGCGACGGGTGGACCGCGACGGTGACGGACGAGCCGCCGGCCGTCACCCCGCGCCTCACCGGCGACGCCCTGCATTAGCGACGCGGCAGCGGAACGTTAGTGCGAAGCGGAATCCTGTCGGAACACCGTGGCCGTCTCGTCGCCGCGGACCGACGGAACCGGTGCGGCCGTCCGGCCCGGTGCCCCGACCAGGTGCCCGGCACGGCGCGGGTGGCCGCACGAGGGGGAAAGTGCAGGTAGCAGAGGTGCTCACCATGCGGGTGACGGTGACGGTGCACTCGTCAGATCCGCTCGCCAAGGCAGGGCTGATCAGCCACTTGAGGCATCAGCCGACCATCGACGTCCGCTCCGGGCAGGAGGACCGGAAGGCCGCCGAGTGCGGGCCCGCGGACCCCGGCGAAACGCGCATCGCCGTGGTCATCGCGGACCGCATCGACGAGCCCACCACGGCCGAACTGCGGCGGCTGGGTCGGGACATGGACCAGCGGCTCGTACTGGTCGCCCGCGAGCTGCGCGAACCCGACCTGCTGACCGTGGTCGAGTACGGCGTGCGCGCGATCATCTGGCGGCACCAGGCCACCGAGCAGCGGCTGCTGAGCGCGATCCACAGCGCGGCGAAGGGCGACGGAGAGCTTCCGCCGGACCTGGTGCGCCGGCTGCTCGACCAGGTGGGCCGCCTGCAGCGGGCGACGACGACGAGGGCGGCCGCCAACGGGGCCGTGCCGCTGTTCGGGATGGCGCCGCGCGAGGTGCAGGTGCTGCGGCTGCTCGCCGAGGGCTTCGAGACCCGGCAGATCAGCGAGCAGCTCGCCTACTCCGAGCGCACCGTCAAGAACATCCTGCACGCGCTGATGACGCGGCTCCAACTCACCAACAGGGCGCATGCCGTCGCGTACGCGCTCCGCGAGGGTTACATCTGATGTTCCACGAGATCGACGAGGCCCTGGGCCGGCTGCTGGGGACGGCGGTCACGGGCGAGGTGGCGTTCGACGCGCCGACCCGCGACTGGGCGGCCCGGCGCAGCGCGCCGACGCTCAACGCGTACCTCTACGACATACGCGAGGACGTGGCACGCCGGGAGCGCGGGTCGCTCGCCGAGCGGGACGCCCAGGGGATCGTGACGCGCAGGCTGCGGCCGCCCCGCTGGTTCCGGCTGTCGTACCTGGTGACCGCCTGGACCGCGCAGCCGAAGGACGAGCACCGGCTGCTCGCCGGGGCGCTGGCGGCCCTGCTGCCGCACGAGGCGCTGTCCGGTGAGGCGGTGCCCGCGTCGGTACGGCCGATCGCGCCGACGCTGCCGCTGTCGGTGGCGGCACCGCCCGCCGAGTCACGGTCGCTCGCGGACATCTGGTCGGCGCTCGGCGGCGAGCTCAAGCCGTCCCTGGACGTGGTGATCACCACGCCGTTCCCGGTCACTCCGGTGTACGGGGCGGCGCCGCCGGTCACCGAGGCGGAGTTCGTCGTGCGCGGAACCGACACGGCAGGCGGTTCCGACTCCCGGCCGCGCACGCTGCGCCGCCGCACCGGCGCCGCAGGCGCCCGGGACGGGGCCGGACGTGAGTGAGCTCCCTGAGCTGATCAGCGCGCTGCGGGCGCGGGTCGCCGCGCTCGTGGAGGCCCGCAGCGCGGGCGACCCGACCGCCGCCGACCCGATGCGCGGCCTGTACGTCACCGAGGCGACCGCCCGCCGGATCGCGGCCGAGCCGGTCCGTACGGCCGCGCCCGACGCGGGAGCAGTGCTGCCCGGCGAGGATGACAGTGACGGGTACGGGTACGGGTACGGGGGCGGTGGCGGGACGGCGCGGCTCGCCGCGCTGAGCCGGGCCTTCGGCCTCTCCGCGCTCGACGCGCACATCCTCGTCGCGGCCCTCGCGCCGGACGTGGACCGGGGCTTCGAGGCGCTGTACGGGTACCTCAACGACGACGTCGGACGGCGCCGCGCCACGGTGCAGCTCGCCCTCGACCTCGCGGGCACGGGCACCTTCGCCCCAGCCGCCCGCGACCGCTTCCACCCGGCGGCGCCGCTGCGCGCCGGGGCCCTGCTCGAAGTCGAGGACGAGGAACGGCCGCTGCCCGGGCGGGCGTTGCGGGTGCCGGAGCGGGTGATCGCGCACCTGCTGGGCGACGACGGCCGACTGGACTCGCAACTCCTCGACGCCGGGGTCGAGTTGCTGCCGCCCGGCGAACCCGCCGAGGGCGCTCACCCCCCGTTCGCCGCACGGGTCGCTACCGCCGGCCCCGTCACCGTCCATCTGCGGGAGCGGGTGCCCGGTGCCGCCACCGGCGCGGTGGTGGCCGCACTGCGCGCCGCCGGACGGCCCGTGCTGCGCTGCCGGCCGGAGTCCGCGACGGCAGTTGCGGCCCGCGCGCTGCTGCGGGAGGCCCGGCTGCGCGGGGCGGCCGTGGTGGTCGAGCCGCTGCCGCCGGAGCCCGGGCCGCTGGTGCGGGCGCTCGCCGGGCACGGGGTGACGGTGGTCCTGGCCGGCGTCGACGCGCCCGAGCCGGGGTGGCTGCCGGACGGGGAGCTGGTGGCCCTGGAGGCGCCGGGCGACACGGCCGCCGCCTCCGGCGCGCTGTGGCACCGCGAACTCGGCGGAGCGGACGTCGAGTTCGACCTGGACGAGGCCACCGCGCCGTACCGGCTGAGCGGCGACCAGATCCGCCGGGCCGCCCGTACGGCGCGGGCACTCGCCGCGTTCGAGGGCACCGCGCTGACCCGCGAGCAGGTGCAGCGCGGGGCACGGCTGGTCTCGGCGCCGCTGCTCGACAGCCGCGCGCGCCGGATCCGGCCCGCCGTCGGCTTCGCCGACATCGTGCTCCCCGAGGAGCCGCTGGGGCTGCTGCGCGAGCTGACCGGCCGGGCCCGCGACCGGGACCGGGTGCTCGGCGAGTGGCGGCTGCGCACCGGTGGCGGCCGCGGGCGCGGGGTCGTCGCGCTGTTCGCCGGGGAGTCGGGCACCGGCAAGACGCTCGGCGCCGAGGTCGTGGCGGGCGAACTGGGCCTGGACCTCTATGTGGTGGACCTGTCGTCGGTGGTCGACAAGTACGTCGGCGAGACCGAGAAGAACCTGGAGCGGATCTTCGTCGAGGTGGACCGCACCGACTGCGTGCTGCTCTTCGACGAGGCCGACGCCGTCTTCGGCAAGCGGTCGGAGGTGAAGAGCTCGCACGACCGCTACGCCAACCTGGAGAGCGCGTATCTGCTCCAGCGTCTGGAGGCGTTCGACGGCATCGCCGTCCTCACCACCAACCTCCGGGCCAACATCGACGAGGCGTTCACCCGCCGGCTCGACCTGGTCGTGGAGTTCCCGTTCCCGGACCCCGAGCAGCGGATCGTGCTCTGGCAGGCCTGCCTGGCGGGCACACCGCGGGAGGCGGGGCTGGACGAGGAGATCGCCCGCTGCGCCGAGGAGTTCGAGCTGGCGGGCGGCGCGATCCGGTCGGCGGCGACGACGGCCGGCTATCTGGCGGCGGCCCGGGGCTCGGCGGTCACCGCCGAGGACGTACGGGCCGGGGCGCGGCGCGAGTACCGCAAGGCCGGGCGGCTGGTGCCGGACGCGGGAACACCCTGGGCGCCGTGACAGCCCGTACGACGGAGGAGGGGGGCCACCCGTGCGGGTGGCCCCCCTCCTCTCGTCCGTCCGCCGCGGCTCCCTCTACTTCACGCTGCCGCCGAGCATCTTCCGCAGCGTCGGCCAGTCGGCGGTACCGCTCGCGGTCAGGCCGACGGCCGTCTGGTAGTCGGCGATGTGCCCGGAGACGTTGCTGCCGTAGCGGGTGGGCGTCTGCCGGCCCGTACGGAAGTAGTCGGCGCCCTGACGGGAGTAGGTACGCATCCGGTCGAGGTCGGCGTCGCTGAAGTCGCGGTTCATCGCCCACCAGAAGGCGGCCATCACCTGCGTCGTCTGCATACTGGTCGTCCCCGCCTCGACCTGATCGGGCCGCACGCCCTGCACCCAGAGGGAGGTGAGCGTGGCGCGGCCCAGGGTGCCCTCCTCGTCCGTGTCGAAGATCGCGGCCGAGTTCTTGCCCTGCTCGGTACCGGACTTGACGACGGCGCGCTGGTAGCAGACCAGGGAAGCACGGGTCGGAGCGTCGATCACCCCGCGCGTCCACCGCTGCGTGAGCGTGCACGGGTTGTCCGTGCCCAGCGTCGCGAGGCGCTCCTGCGCGAACTCGACGACCACGTCGGGCTGGTTGCCGTAGCGCCACGGCGGCACGGACCGCGCGGCGGGCGGCGCCGCGGGCTGCTGTCCGCCGCCGTCACCCGGCGGGTTGCCGCCGCCCGCTCCGGCGTCCCCGCCGCCTCCGCCGGCGGGCGGGCGTGCTCCGCCGCCGGAGGGCGGG